>JAHWJJ010000110.1 GCA_019348475.1 Gemmatimonadota bacterium
CCACCCGTGCCGTCCCCGCCCGGCGCCTTCCCGGCCCCTCCCCGCCCGTTCTTCGCGGGGAGGGGAGAACTTCGACCGGGTGGGGGACCTCGTGCCGAGCCCCTTCCCCCACGCAGTTTGTGGGGGAAGGGCCGGGGATGGGGGGCGGTCCGCCCACGCACCACACCCTCCACCTCGCGCCATCCACCCGTGCCGTCCCCGCCCGGCGCCTTCCCGGCCCCTCCCCGCCCGTTCTTCGCGGGGAGGGGAGAACTTCGAGCGGGTGGGGGACCTCGTGCCGATCTCCCTTCCCCCACGCAGTTTGTGGGGGAAGGGCCGGGGATGGGGGGCGGCCCGCCCACGCACCACACCCTCCACCGCGCGCGATCCACCCGTTCACCCGTTCACCCCTTCACCCGTTCACCCCTTCACCCTACCCGCACCCACGCCTCCAGCCCGTTCACCCCGTCCCGCACGTCCCGCTCCACCGCGCCCAGGCCCCGCAGGTACATCAGGTGCGCGCGCGCCTCGCGCAGGGCGTGCAGAAAGTTGTCCGGGGGCAGGTCCGGGAACAGGCGCAGCGTGACCTCGAACGCGGTGCGCGGGCGGTCCAGCGCGTCCAGCGTCTGCGCGGTGCGGGCCTCGTGATGCGCGACGATCCAGTCGATGCGCCCCGCCAGGTCGCGGAACGGCTCGCCGTGCGAGGGAAGGACCAGCTCCACCGGCAGCTCCCGGAGCCGGCCCAGCGAGCCCAGGTAGTCCGCCAGCGGGTTCTCCGCGTACAGGTCCGCGCCGATGTTGGGCGAAATGCGCGGCAGCACGTGGTCGCCCACGATCAGGATCCGCGTCCCCGCATGGTACACCGTGACGTGCCCCGGCGAGTGGCCGGGCGTGAGGATCCACTCCCACCCCGCGGCGCCGGGGAGCGGCCCCCGCTCTCCGCAGAGCACCTCGTCCGGCGGACAGTACTCGTAGCGCTGGTGGATGCGGTCCGACGCGGCCAGCAGGGCGTCCGCCAGCGGGGCCGGGATGCCGCACGCGCGAAAGTGATCCGCCACGGCGGCACGGTCCGTCGGCCAGCCGTGCACCCAGCCCAGGGCCAGCTCCTCCTCGCGCGCGTGGATGCAGACGCGCGCGCCGCTCCACGCGCGCACCGGCCCCGCCAGGCCGTAGTGGTCGATGTGCGCGTGCGTCAGCACCACGTGGCGCAGCGACCCCGGCGTGACCCCCAGCTCCCCCGCCGCGTCGCGCAGCGCGCCCCGGGCGGGGGGCGTGTCGATGCCGGTGTCCACCAGCACGTGGCCGTCGTCGCCCTCGATCACCCACGCCGCCACCTCGCGCGGGGGGAACGGCAGCGGGACGGAGATGCGGTGCACCCCCGGCGCCACCCGCAGCGGCGGCGCGGCGGCGGCGGTCACGCGTCGTCGGGAAAGAACAGCCGGCCCTCGCGCCCCATCTCCTCCAGCATCTTCGCCGGCGCGTAGCGCGCGCCGAAGCGCTGCTCCAGCGCCCGCAGCCGCTCCAGCACGTCGCGCGCGCCCGTCCGGTCCACGTACCAGAAGGGGCCGCCGCGGAAGGGGGGAAAGCCGATCCCGAACACCGCCCCCACGTCGCCGTCGCGGGCGCCGCGCAGCACGCCCTCTTCCAGCGTGCGCACCGCCTCGTTCACCATGATCAACGCCAGCCGGTCCTGGATCTCCGCGCGCCCCATCTCCTTCTTCGGCGGATTGCCGATCACCGCGTAGACCGCCTCGTCCGGGCCCGCCTTCTTCCCGTCGTCGCCGTAGCGGTAGAAGCCCTTGCCGTTCTTGCGTCCCAGCCGCCCGTCTTCCACCATCCGGTCCACCACCGTGGGCGGGCTCCCCATCCGCTCCGTGAACGCCTCGGCCATGATCTTCCCCGCCTTCTGCGCCACGTCCAGCCCCACCTCGTCGTACAGCGTGACGGGACCAACGGGGAACCCCCACTCCGTCATCGCGCGGTCCAGCTCCTCCATCCGCACCCCCTCCTGCAGCAGGAGCGCGGCTTCGGCCATGTAGGGGGAGAGGATGCGGTTGACGTAGAAGCCGGGCGAATCGTTTACCACGATGGGCGTCTTGCCGATCTTCTTGGCATAGGCGTGCGCCGTGGCCGTCACCCAGTCCGCGGTCCCCGGGTGCGTGATGATCTCCACCAGCGGCATCTTTTCCACGGGGGAAAAGAAGTGCAGCCCGATCACGCGGTCCGGCCGCGACGCCGCCTCCGCCAGGCGGGCGATGGGGATGGTGGAGGTGTTGGAGCCGATCACCACCCCCTCCCCCACCGCCTCCTCGATCTCCTTGATCACGCGGTGCTTGAGCCCCATCTCCTCGAACACCGCCTCGACGATGACGTCGGAGGCGTGGAAGCCGGTGTACTCGGTGGTCGGCTGCACGCGGTCGATGAGCTTGGTGACCTCGAACCTCTTCATCCGCTTGCGTTTGGCGCGCTTGATCAGCGACTCGCGCGCGGTGCGCAGCCCCTTCGCGGCGGCTTCGGGCTTCACGTCCTTCAGCCGCACGCGAATGCCGCTCTCCGCCGACGCCGCCGCGATCCCCGCGCCCATGAATCCGGCGCCGACCACGGCGATCTGGTCCACCTTCTTCGGCTCGACGTCGTCGCCCAGCCCCGCGTCGTTCTTGGCCGCCGTGCTGGTGAAGAAGACGTGCACGAGCGAGCGAGCCTCCGGCGTCACCGCCAGTTCGCCGAAGGCCCGCGCCTCCAGCTCCTGCGCCTGGCGCACGTCCCTGTCCAGCCCGGCTTCGACCACCTTCAGCAGGCGCAGCGGGGCGGGATACAGCCCGTGCGTCTTCTGCATCACCCCCTGCCGCGCCTTGCTGAAGATCAGCTTGCGCATGGGGAGCAGGTTCTCCATCCGCTCGGGGGACCCCGAGCGGCGCGCGACCCGGGGCTGCAGCTTCTTCGCCGCGAGCGCCATGGCCTGGCGGCTGGCGACCTCCAGCAGCACGGGCTGCGGCACCACCTCGTCGACGATCCCCGCCTTCATGGCGCGGCGCGCGTCCAGCTGCTTGCCCGTCAGCATCAGGTCCAGCGCCGCGCGGAGCCCGATGAGCCGCGGCAGCCGCGCCGTTCCCCCCGCGCCGGGGATGATCCCCAGGTTCACCTCGGGGAGCCCCAGCTTCGTTTTGGGCGAGTCGCTGGCGATGCGGTAGGTGCACGCGAGCGCCGTCTCCAGCCCGCCGCCCAGCGCCGCGCCGTCGATGGCGGCGACGACGGGCATCCGCAGGCGCTCCAGGCGTTCCAGCATCTCCTGGCCGGCGCGGCTGGCGGCCTCGGCGTCCGCGGCCGTCTGGAACTCCTTGAACTCCTCGATGTCTGCGCCGGCGATCCACGTCCCCTTCTTTTCGGAGACGATGACGGCCGCGCGCACCCCGCCCTCGCCGTTCTCCAGCCGGTCCAGGATGCCGCCCAGCTCGCGCAGCAGTCCCTCGGAGATCACGTTCACCGGGCGGGCGGGGTCGTTCAGGGTGATCACGGCCAGGCCGTCCGTGACCTCCATGCGCACCGGCAGGGCCTGCTCGGTGTCGCGCTCTTCGTCCAGGATGGTTGCCATCTCGCTCTCCCCTTGCGGGTCTGGTTGGTCACGGTCGGACTGCGCGCTGATTCTTGCTCCAACTCCACCTGCCGGCCTCTCCCGGGCGAATCAGCGCAACGACAACGGCGTTGGACCGACAAACGCGCGTGAGTCACGGTCCCTGGGCGGGGACGCGGAAGACGCGGCGGTTGCGCTCCTGCAGCAGGATGGACGGTCCTAACGACGGCGTGTGCAGCAGGGTGATTCCGGACACGGCGCCGCTCTCCACCGGCTCCGGGCCGACCATCAACAGCGCGGTGCCGTTCACGTCCGGCAGTAGCTCGAGGTGGATCCGCCCCCGTCCGTGTTCCCCCGCCACCTGCAGCCCCGGGCCGCCCGGGTTGGAAAGACCCACGCGCACGTGCGGCTCCAGCCTGTGCCCCAGTTGCAGCACTGGTCCCGATCTCTCCAGTGCCCACTGCGACACGGTGGCGCCGCGCGCGTTCACCAGCTCGAACTTCTCCGCGCGCACCACCTGCCCCTGTCCGCGCGTGAACCCCGCCAGCGCGAGCACGGCCAGCAGCGCGCAGAGGGCCGTGGTCCACCGGTTCCGCCGCTCCAGCCGCGCGATCCGCAGCTCCAGCCCGTCGATCGGTCCCGTGCTCTCCATCCCGTGCTCCTTCCACGTGTGCCGTCGATCGCCACGCACTCCCGCACTAACGCACTTTCGCACTTTCGCACTTTCGCACTTCCCTCACGCCGCCGTCAGTCCTCCATCCACCGCCAGCACCTGCCCCGTCACGTAGTCGGCCGCGGGGGAGAGCAGGAAGACTGCGGCGCCGATCAGCTCATCCGCCCCGCCGGTGCGGCCCAGGGGAACGCTGCGGGAGATCGCCTTCTCCGCGCGCTCCAGCACCGCCCTGGTCATCTTCGTTGGAAAGAAGCCGGGGGCGATGGCGTTCACGCGGATGCCGTGGCGCGCCCACTTGACGGCCAGGTCGCGGGTAAAGGCGATGACGGCGCCCTTGGAGGCGCTGTAGCCGATTGCGTCCAGCACCTCGGGCGCGCTTCCCGTCAGCCCGGCGATGGAGGCCACGTTCAGGATGGCCCCGGGCTCGCCGCGTTCGATCAGCCGGCGCCCCACCTCGCGGGAGCAGAGAAAGGCGCCGGTGGCGTTCACCTCCATCACCTTGCGCCAGGCTTCGACCGGCATCTCGGCCGCGGGCGCCCCCCACGAGGTGCCGGAGTTGTTCACCAGCAGGTCGATGGGCCCCAGCTCCGCCTCCACCCGCTCCACCGCGGCGCTCACGTCGTCATCCGACGAGACGTCCAGCCTGAGGGCCAGGGTGCGGGTGCCGTACTCGTCGGTCAGCTCGCGAGCGACTTCGGCGCACGCCTCCTGGCTGCGCGAGCCCACGGCGACGGACGCGCCCGCCTGCGCCAGCCCCCGCGCGATCTGCTCGCCCAACCCGCGCCCTCCGCCCGTCACCAGGGCCACCCTTCCGGTAAGGTCGAACAGTTCGCGTACGGTGCGCATTCGTGCCTTCGTTCAGCGTTGGCGGACACCTTGCCCGCACGATCGTCGATGCCAATCTAACCGCGGTGAAAACCCGCGCAAATGCTGGGAAAACTGAGCGCCGCTCAGGAATAGGGAATCAGGGAATAGGGAATAGGGAAATACGGAAAAGGGAATCATATGGAAGAGGGAATAGGCGAGTAGCGGCGAACTGAAGACGGCGTGGTCAGGTCGCGCTCAGGGTGGGGTTCGGCTGTCGGGGCCGGGCACCAGCAAGGGTGAGTAGATTCCTCAGTCGGCGGTAAAGATCAAGCACGGGCGAAGATCGCGCGCGCCTCCTTCGGAATGACAGTTTTTTCTCTTACGGTAGCGGATGGTCAGGGGGTTCGAGTGCCGGGAGATCAGCCCATCGCGGCATCCCGATCCAACCGGGCTCGTCGGCTCGCGTGACATGATCCACACCGAAAGCGCGCCCGCTGGGAGGCGGACGCGCTCTGTTCAGCCGGCCCCTTCCGTGCCGGCTATTCCCTGTTCCCTATTCCCTGCTTTTCGGCTTTTCCCCGCCCGACCCGCCGCCACCCTCGCCCGCGCCGCCGGACCCGGAGACCACCCGAATCGGCACCGGGTTCGGAATCGCGACCTCCACCCGCTCCTTGCGGTTCTCACGGACCTTCTGGAACCAGGCGTCGTCCTTCCCCGCGCCGCCGCTCTCCATCACCATCCGCGCCAGCCGCACCGCCACGTCGTTCGCCACGCGGATCGAGCCGTGCGACGCCGCGGTGCCCAGCGACTCCGGCTCGTTGGTGCCGTGGATGCTGCGCGGCGCGTCGTACACCAGTTGCGCGCGGCCCAGCGGGTTGTCGGGATCGCCGGGCTCCACGACCTCTTCGTCCCTGGCCCACTCCTCCTGGGGCGGCGTCCACCGCGGGTTGAACACCACCTGCCCGATCCTCCACTCGCCCGTGCGCGTGGGCCACTCCTTTGTCCCCACCGCCACCGGGTGCGTGGCGATGCGCTCGTCGTTGCGGTACACGTACAGCTTCCGCTCGGCCACGTTCACCTCCAGCCGCAGGTCCGGCGGCGGCGGCGGGGGCGCCGGGGCCGGCTGCGGCGCGGGCTGCGCCGCCTGCGGCTGCTGCTGCGCCACCGTCGTCCCGCCGGCATCCACCTGGTTGCGGTCCGCCTCGCCGTCCCCGCCGCAGCCGCCCAGCGCCAGCGCCGCCGCCGCCAACGCCGCGCGAATCCCCATCCGTGCTCTCATCTTCTTCTCCCGTTTTGAATTGCGCCGCGCGGGGCAGAGCAAGGTGCGTGCGAGCACCCGCGGTGGCCGCACCCTTGCGAACGTGGCCGGCTCCTTTTCTCCGCGCGGTGAGGCGACATGATCTGCATTCTGCACGGCTACCTGCTGGAAGGCTCCGGAAGCAACCTGTGGACGCGCTCCATCGTGGAGTCGCTGTGCCGGCAGGGGCACGACGTGCACCTGATGGCGCAGGAGAACCATCCGGAGCGCTACGACTTCATCACCGAGGCGCGGCGGTACCGTGAGGACGGCGAGGTGGAGACGTTCTTCCGGCGCGGGGGCGTGCACCCCGGCTGCTGCGTGCTGCACAAGCCCGACCTGGGCGACACGCTTCCCGTGTACGTGTGGGACCGCTACGAGGAGTTTTCCCGCGTGGTGCCCATGGTGGAGCTGTCGGACGACGAGGTGGAGGCGTACGTGGCCCGCAACCAGCGCGCGCTGCGCCGCATCGTCCAGGAGAACGGCATCACCGCGATGCACGCCAACCACGCCGTACTCATGTCCGTCGTCGCGCAGCGGGTGAGCCAGGAGACGGGCGTTCCCTTCGCCGTGATGCCGCACGGCAGCGCGCTGGAGTTCGCCGTAAAGCGCGACGAGCGGTTCCTGCGGCTGGCGGAGGAGGCGTTCACGGCCGCCCGCCGCGTGTTCGCCATCGGGGACGAGATGCGCGAGCGGGTGCGCGGCATCCTGGGCGGCGTGCCGGGGCTGGAGGAGAAGTTCTCGGGGCTGCACCTGGGCGTGGACACCAGCCGCTTCGAGCTGGTCCCCCGCTCCGCCCGCCGCGCCACCATCGCGCGGATGCGCGAGTCGCTGGCGGACGTGCCGCGCGGCAAGACGGCCGCGCAGTCGGCGGCGCTGCGGGGCCGCCTGCGCGGCGACCTGCGGCCGGAGGAGATGCGGGAGCTGTTCGCGGCGGCGGACGCGGCGTACGAGGCCAAGGCGCCGGACGCGGACGTGGAGGCGAAGCTGGATGACGTCCGGTGGGAGACCGATCCCACGCTGCTCTTCGTCGGCCGGCTGATCTCCACCAAGGGGATCCAGGGCGTGATCGCCGCGCTGCCGCTGATCCTGGCCGAGCGGCCGGAGCTGCGCCTGCTGGTGGTGGGGCACGGTCCCCTGCGCGAGCCCCTGGAGGGGCTGCTGTGGGCGCTGGAGCACGGCCAGCGGGGGATGGTGGAGCGGATCGTCGCGCGGGGGCGCGAGCTGGAGGGTTCGCCGGAGGGCGAGGGCGAAGGGGTGGAGCTCACCCAGGTGGCGCGGTTCCTGGAGCAGCTGGACGCGCGCGGCGAGCTGGACGCCTACTACGCGGCCGCCCGGGAGCACGTGCGGCCGGACCGCGTGGTGTTCACCGGCTACCTGACCCACCGCGAGCTGCGCTACCTGTTTCCCTGCTGCGACGCTGCCGTCTTCCCCTCCGTGGTCAAGGAGGCGGGGCCGCTGGTGTTCCTGGAGGCGCTGGCGTCGGGGGCGTTTCCGCTGGGCACCTACTTCGCCGGGATGAAGGCCAGCATCGACTCCGTCGCCGCCGCGCTCCCGCCGGAAGACGCGGAGGCCATGAAGCTGAACCCCGCGCCCGAGCGCACCGTGGCCGACATCGTCCGCCACGTCCCCGCCGCCCTTGCCCTGAGCGAGCGGCACCGGGAAACGCTCTACCGCCTAGCCCGCGACCGCTACGACTGGAAGAGCGTCGCCGCCAAGCTCTACGACGAGCTGAACGCGCTCTGACGCCTCAAGAGGAGCATGGGAATGCGGCGCGGCCTCACCCCTCGCGCGGCCGCCCCGAGCGACGCCGGCCGTGCTGCACCCGTCCCGACGCTCCGCCCAGCGAATGAATTCGCCGCTGGAAATTCGCGATGCCCGCCTTCGCGGACCGCTCCTGCCGCACGCCACCTGACCTGCACAGCCGCGCCCCCCTCGCGGTTGAAGCCCCGCGCGGTTTGCGGGGCTTTCCGACGTCGTTGCGGCGGCTTCAGCCGCTCCGGCGCGAGGCCGGGCCCATGCAGCACGCGCTGTCGAGCCGTTTTGCCACGTTATCAGCGTAAAAGCCACGCGGAACGGCGGATCGGGGGTGGGTCCAGCATCGGCGCGAGGGCGGCACGCGAAGCCTGGCACGTTCGCCGGTGTCACCATCTCGTTCGACGACGCCAGCAGGGGGATGTCGATGCAGGGCCAGATCTCCCGCCCCCGCCGCGGCGTGCGCGCACCCCATGCAGAACGTCGCGCCGCGCGTAAGCCGAACCCAGCGAGCGGGGGGGGGGCGCGGCGCGGAGCCGGTCATGCTGCTGAAAGGCTATACGCGCACGAGGGCTTTCCCGTCCGGCGCGGAGGATCTTGCGCGGCACGGCCAGCATCGCCAACCTCCGCAAACACCTTGTTTCGGGGATGGGAGCGATGAATCGGTGGATTCTGCTCGCCTGCACCGCCCTGCCGCTGGCGGCGTGCGCGTCGGGCGCGGACGTGGCCGACGACGGCGCCTCGCCCGACTCGGCGGTGGTCGAGGTGCTGGAAGGCGCCGCGCCGGGGGAGAACGTGGAGGACGGAGCGACGCACACGCCGTGAGCGACGAACCGGCGCCGGCCCCGCCCTTTCTTACGGCGCAGTGGCGCTGGCTGGCGATGCTGAACTACGCGTGCGACCCCGCCCTGCTGCGCCCTCTGGTTCCGGCGGGGACGGAACTGGACGCGTGGGAAGGGGTCACGTACGCCAGCGTGGTGGGTTTCATGTTCCTGGACACGCGGGTGCTGGGGATCCCCATCCCCTTTCACCGCGACTTCGAGGAGCTGAACCTGCGCTTCTACGTTCGCCGCCGGGGCCCGGAGGGGTGGCGTCGCGGCGTGGTGTTCGTAAAGGAGATCGTGCCGCGGTTCACCATCGCCGCCGTCGCGCGCGTCGTGTACAACGAGAACTACGTCGCGCTCCCCATGCGGCACCGCGTACACCTGTCGGCGCGGACGGGCGGATCCCTGGAGTACGGCTGGCGGTTCGGCGGCCGGTGGTGCGCGGTGCGCGCGGACGTGCGGGGACCGGCCGGGCCGCTGGTGGAGGGCTCGGAACCGGAGTTCATCACCGAGCACTACTGGGGATACGCCCGCCAGCGCGACGGCGGCACCGTGGAGTACCGCGTGGAGCATCCGCGCTGGAACGTGTGGCGCGCGGAATCGGCCTCGCTGGACTGCGACGTGGCGGCGCTGTACGGGCGCGGCTTCGGGGAGTGCCTGGCCGGCCCGCCCCGTTCGGCCCTGGTGGCGGACGGATCGAACGTCGTCGTGCGCCGGGGCCGGCGGATCCACGGCGGCGGGGGCTGAGGGCCGGCCGTCCGGCGGGCGAGCGGTGGACCCGCGGGATCCTCCGTTCCCGCTGTCGGCAGCTGAAGCGCGTTCGGCCCAGCGCAAGCGAGCCGGGACGGGGCTCGCGGCTCTTGCGGCGTGTGCGTGGTGCTCGTCGGGTCGGCCGTTCGCTCCCGCGGGCGGCGATACCCCGGCGGCGTCGCGGCGGACCGGTGGGGCGCGGGACGCTTGCGGGCGCGGCGAGGGAGGGTTAATACATGGTCCGCCCGGAATTCGCCGGGAAAACCGTCGCATCGGGAAAGGGCAGCGGATGGAAGAGCGCGTGGTGCTGGTCGACGAGAACGACGCCGAGGTGGGCACGCTGGAAAAGCAGCGCGCGCACCTGGAGGGGCGTCTGCACCGCGCGCTGTCCGTGTTCGTCCTCAACTCGCGCGGCGAGATGCTGCTGCAGCGCCGGGCGCCCGGCAAGTACCACTCCGGCGGCCTGTGGACCAACACCTGCTGCTCGCACCCGCGCCCGGGCGAGGCGGTGGACCTTGCGGCGCGCCGCCGGCTCAGGGAGGAGATGGGGATCGACACCGCCGTGACTCCCCTGTTCCAGTTCACCTACCGCGCGCAGGTGGGGCCGGGGCTGGTGGAGCACGAGTACGACCACGTGTTCGCCGGCCGCTACGACGGCGACCCCGTGCCCAGCGTGGACGAGGTGGATGCATGGCGGTGGGTGCCGGTGCGCGACCTGGTGAACGAGGTGCGGGACGATCCCGGCGCCTTTACCCCGTGGTTCCGCGTGGTCTTCTCCCACCCGGATTGGACGCAGCGCCTGCTCGCCTTTCAGGACGCCGCTCGCTGACCCGTTCCGCGGCGCCCCGGCCCGCTTTCGCACAGCATCCGCGGGACGCCGCACCGGCCGCGGCTGCGGGCCTGCGGCTCGGGTGCTACCGGCTACTTGC
>JAHWJJ010000111.1 GCA_019348475.1 Gemmatimonadota bacterium
CGCCGCGGGGGGTGTGGGCTGTGCCCCCGCCGGCCCGGCCCGCGCGCCCACGCCACCCCCCGCGGAGCATGTTGGATCACCGCCGCGGCCCCCCCCGGGGGCCCCCCCACCCCGGGGCCCCTAGGGGGGTGGCGCCTCCCACATCCAACCCCGCGCCGCGGCCGGCGCGCGCCCCGTTGCCGGCGCGACGGCTCCTGCGTCCGGTGCACCCGGAAGCCGGAAGCGGGCGGCCAGCTGCTGGAGTGTGCCGGCGTGGGTGGAGAGCTCCTCGGCGGTCGCGGACACCTCTTGCGCCGCCGCCGCGTTGGATTCCGCCACGGCGCCCGCCCGGTGGATGACTTCGCGGGCGCTGACGGCGCTCCCACTCTGTGCCTCGGCGGCGAGCGCGACGGCCCTCGCGTGCTCCGCGGTGGACCGCGTGCGTGGAACAAGGGTCTCGATCATGGAACGGGCCTCGTTGCTGGTCGCGATCCCCGCCCGCGCGGTCTGGTTGATCTCCGCCGCGGCCGCATCGCTCAAGGTGGCGAGCTTCCGTACCTCATCGGCGACCACGGCGAAACCCCGACCGTGCTCACCGGCACGCGCGGCCTCGATCGCCGCGTTGAGGGCGAGCAGGTTGGTCTGGCTGGCCACGTCGTTGATGATCCCGATCCGCTCCACGATCCGGCGGACCGACCCGACCGTGTCCTGAACCACCTCGCCACCCCGCTCGGCGGCGGCGGCGCTCGCCTCGGCGTCGGCCTCCACCGCGGCCACGCGCCCGGCCACGTCCACCACGGAATCCAGGATCGTGGTCAGGGCGGCCTCCGCGGCCGCGATGGACGCCGCCTGACCGGTCGTCCCGGAGGCCAGCTCCTCCGAGGCCTCGCTGAGGCTGTGCGCCGCGTGCGCGAGCGCGTCGGCGCTCTGCTGCATCTCCCGCACGACCTCGCTGAGTCCGGCGGTCATCTCGGCGAAGGCGGTGCCCAGCCGGTCGCCCCGGGAGCGCGGCGTCACCGGGTCGGTCAGGTCTCCGCGGGCGATCCGACCGGCGGCCTCCGCGGTGGCCCGCAACGAGTCCAGCATCTCGGAGAACGAGCGGCCGAGCGCGTCGTCCGTGGACCGGGGCCGGATCTCCGCGTCCAGATCGCCCTCGGCGACCCGGAGCGCGGCGGACGAGAGCGAGCGCAGCGACTCGGTCATCGAGCGGAAGGCGTGGCCGAGGGCGTCGTCATGCGACCTCGGAACCACCTCAACGTCCACCTGCCCGCGCGCCACCGCTTCCGCCGCCATCGCCATCGTCCGCTCAGCCTCCAGCATCCTCTCCATGGCCGCGGCGAGCCTGCCGATCTCGTCCCGGCGGCGCACCGGCGCGCCTGCGACGGCTTCGACGTCTCCCCGCGCCAGGCGCTCCGCCGAGCGCACCAGCCGCGCGACCGGTGCGGTGACCTGGCGCGTGAGAAGCGCCGAGAGGCCGGCGCCCACCACGAGCAGCGCGAGGAGGGAGAGCTGCAGCGCGAACCGCGACTGCTCGGCCGCTTCCCCGGCGCGCGCCATGAGCGCGGCCGTGGCCTGCTCGTGGGCCGTCTCCAGGCGGTCGAGCGACTCGCGCAGCGTATCCTGGCGGGCGCGCAGCGCGGGCAGGAGCGCCTCACCCGGGTCGCGCTCGCCGGCGCGGAGCAGCCCGGCCATCCGGCTGCCGGTCCCGAGGAATGCCTCGTAGGCCGACCGCAGGCGGGCGGTCTCCTCCGCCGGCGCGTCGGGCAGCGCCTCGTACGCCGAGAGCCGCTCCCCCATCTGCTGCACGTTCTCCTCGTAGAACCCGATCCACCGGGGCCGCGACGAGGCCTCCCGCGAGCTCAGGGCCTCGCTGATGCCGACCACCGCCTGGTACGAGTCGCGGTCGATGTTCAGGACGAGACCCAGCCCGGCGATCTCGCGACCGCTCAGCCGGCGTGCCGCCGAGCGCTCCACCTCGGCGCTGCGTGCAACCGAAAGAAGCCCGAGCGTCGCCGCGAGTCCCAGGAGGAGGATGCTCGCCGAGAGCTTGAGCGCGAACGGCCAGTTCGCGGGCTGGGCGAAATCCGCCCAGCGCGCATGGGGAGTGCTTCGCATCGAGGCCTGCGGTGGAGAGGGAGAGACGAGGAGGGAGTCTGCTACGAAAACAAGTGACAGAGGGAGAATACTGGTGTTTACGTCCGGGGTCAACGCCGCCCGCGCGGCGTCACTCGCCGCCGCACCGTGCCGACGATCTTCTTGTGCCGTTGCCGTGAAACGCCTCGCAGCCGGCGAGGGAAACCAGCAGGACCGGTGCGGTGCAGGCGCGTCCGTCGCTATGGTCTCCGTGCGCGTGAGGACCAGTGGATCGCCACGATCCGCCACCCTTCCGGATCCCGCCTCAACACCATCAGCTCCGCGCCCTGCGAGTTGATCGTGCGGCCGCGGTACTCCCCCAGCGTGGTGCTCGTGGAGGTCGCCCAGCCCACGTCACCCTTCACCTGCACGCGGATTGGAGAGCGGTCTCGTTCCACCGCCCGCGCGAAGGCCATATCGCCAGGCAGGTGGTGCGACCGGTACTCGCTCAGCGTCTCCACTCCACCGCTCTCCTGAACCACCACCTCGGGGGCGAGGAGCCGTAGCACTGCCGCGGTGTCCGCGGCGACGAGCCCTGCGTGGAACCGGTCCACCACGTCGGCGATTTCGGCGGAATCCGACCTCGCCCCTGGAACCGGCGTGCCCGGGACGGGGCCGGGTCCCGCGGCAGACGCCGAGCCGTCTCGCGTGCTTGCTCCAGCGCTGAAGACGAAGGAAACCCAGTGCGTGTCCCAGTCCGCTCCAGATCCGGCCGGGGCGGGTTCGATGTGAAGCGTTCGGACGTTCCAGAGACCTTCGCGGCCCACGGGAATCCGGGCGACGCCGCACGCATCCGTATCGACCGTGACCTCCTGCGCCCGCTCGGCCGCGGCGGCCGGAGCTACGCCGGGACCCGCGGGAACCCCGCTCGCGTGGACTTTGATGCCGGCCAGCGGCTGACCGCGGAAGAGGAGGCGTACACTCAACGTATCGCCGGCCCGCAACGCCGCCGGGTCGGAGAGCGGGACGAACTCGAGCGGGTGGCCGACCACCTGCTGGTACGCGCGAGGCCCGTTGCGGCCGACTTCGACCATCGTCTTCGCGTACTTGGCGTAGCGGCGGGTGATGCTGTCGACGGGGAGCTTTCCCTCCCGCTGGTAGCGTTCCAGCGCCTCGGGGGCTCCCTCGACGACCAGGTAGTTCCGAAAGCCCTCCGCGGACTCGCGCACCGAGCGCGGCCTGGTGGTTACCGCGACGATCTTCTGCCCGGGTGTACGTACCGGCTGCCGGATCAGGAGCGACTGATCCGAGACCGAGAGGTCGCTGAGTGGTGTCGTGCCGGAGGCATCCACGATCCGCGCATCCGCCACCCGATCGGGGGTGACCGCCACCTCGCTGGTGGGAAAGCGGCTGCTGGTCTGGCCCCGGACCTCCAGCACACTCCCCGGGGCGATCGTGAACGCATTCGGGATGAGCCAGAAGTCGTGCGCGGAGAGTGTTGCGGCCGTCGCGAGGAGGACCGTGATGCCCGCCGCCACACCGCGGAGGAGGCGGGACCGAATGAAGCAGGTCAAGAGTACCTCCCGGTGAGAAAGCGGCATGCCGTCCCCGGGTGGCGGTGCGTTCAGCGGCTCGGCTGCGTGGTCCGGGACGGCCAGGGTTGCCTCCGATTCCACTTCGGCGCCTTCCCGGGGGATGAGGTGATTCCGTGCGAGCACCGGGCAACGCCTGTGCCAGCATTCCTTTGCAGCCGCCCGGGATTACCGGGGAGCGGCCGGCGCTGCCGCCGCTTCAAGCGCTGCGATGCCGGGGCGCCACGAAGTGCGCAGGTCGGGGCTGTCCTGGTAGCGGTCGCCTTCGCCCCCGGGCCGGGCGGCGGCCGGAGCCGTTCCGCGGCCCAGCCGAAGCCCCGGCAAAGGTCATCCCCAGCGGCGCGCGGAGCCGGCGCCGACCCGCTCGAAAGCCCCACGGTGGCGCCGGTGCGTTTGCGGAATCACGCCGCAACGCGGTGCTCGTCCCGGGGCTTCGCGCGGGCCCCGTACCACCAGGCGACGATCGCACCGAAGACGACGTGCGTGAGGATGTTCACCCAGTTGCGGCCGTTGGCGAACCACGGCCAGGGGCCGCCCGTCATCAGGTAGAACACGAACGCGTAGAGGAGCAGCGCCGCCACCACGCCCACCGCGACCGCCGCCCCCGTCCCCAGGTTGCGGACGAGGAACGCGACCGCGATCGCGAAGAGGATCGACGTGGCGAAATGGATCATCATCGCCACCATTACGACGCCGAAGTCGAAGCTCGCCGGGGGCGGGAGCACGTCCTTGCCCATCCCGATGGCCGCGATCATCCGCGGCGGCGCCCACATGCCCGGCGCAAAGCCGAACAGCGGCATCAGGAACATCTCCATCATCATGAACACCACCCCACCCACCACGCCCGCCCAGACGGCGGCACTCCAGTCGATGCCGCGCGCATCGCGGCGTTCCCGTTGAATCGCAAGCTCTGCCATGGTCTCACTCCGGTCGAAAGGGTGGTCCATCCGGGCCGGCATGGCCGCGAGAAAACCGGCCATGGAGCCCCGTCGCCGCGACCGCAAAACGGGGACCTTGTTGCGAAAAGTGCAACAGCCCGCTTTCGACAACAAAACCTGTGTCATCCAGGATTCCCGGGTGCCGCCGATTGACTTCCTGAGTCTTTCGCCGCTGCGCCCACCATCGACGGATGAAACCGCCGTTCAACTTCCGCCAGGGGCTTTGGGGGTAGGTGCGAGCCGAAGCGAGCGGAGGGGGCGCGCGCCGACCATGCTGCTGAAGACTGTCCGCACGTAACGGCTTTCCAATTCAGCGAGCCGCGGCACAGCGGCCGAGGCCCGGCGGCGGATCAGCCCCGCGGGGTCGTCCGGCCGGTCTCGCCCGGGCGCGCGCTTCCGGTGGAGATCGCCTGGAGGTTGAAGCGGACGAGGAGCTCGATCAGTTCCTCCGCCGACTCGGTCGAAAGGACGCGCCCGCCCGGGACCGCCGTTGCCACGCCGATGTCGCCGACGCGAGCCCGAGCGGCGTGCGAAACGACCACGGCGCCGGAGCTGCCCAGGCGGCGTACCGCCTCCCGGTCCTCCGCGGCAACGAAGCGGATCCGGCTGGCGTCGTCTCCGCCAACCACCAGGCGCACCCGTTCGGCGAAGCGGGGGTCCACGTACACGACCGTCAGCTCTCCGGCCGCGGCCAGCCGCTGGAGCTCGCGCACGATGTCGGGGTGAAGCCGAACCACCATCAGCGGCTTGTCCAGGCGCTCGGCCAGCGGCCGTACGCGGGCGGCGTGGAACGCGGTCGTCACCAGGAGGTCCGCTTCGCGCACGGCCCGAGTTTCCTCGCCCCCCTCGAAGCCGGCGCCGAGCTGGCCTGCGTCCACGGGTGTCGTGAAAAAGCCGAAGTCCCGCCGCAACTCGTTGCAGATGGTTTCGAGCTGGTCGACCGTCGATTCGATGAAGGCGCAGCGCACGGGACTCGTGGCGATGCACTCCCGGGCGAAATCGGGAAAGCGCGGAAGCTCCATCTGCCGCAACCAGGACTCCCGGAGCACGCCGACCATCCACCGCGCCGTCTCTTCCAGCACCCGGCCGCCGAGGCGCTCATGCGGCGCGACGAACACCCCCGCCCTCCCCCGCACCTCGACCAGCCCCTCGCCGGCGAGCGCCTCGTACACGCGGGTGACCGCCCGCAGGTCGAGGCCGGTTTCCAGGGCCAGGTCCCGGTAGGTGGCCAGCCGGTCGCCCGCGTGGAGGTGCCCCCCGTGCAGGCCACTGAGGATTCGCCCCCGCATCAGGTCCACCGCCTGCCGCTCCGTCCATTCCCGCGCCCGCTTCCGCTCGCTCATCCGCCGCTCCTGCAACAGGGTAGGTGGCCACGCGGAATCTGTTGCAAGAAGTGATACAGGGAACACGGCTTGCGAATGCTCCGCACTCCGTTGCCGCGTTACGCGGGCCTTCATTCGACCTCGTTGCCTCCAATGACGATCCGCTGCCGTCGATGACCATCGCGCAGATCCGCCCGGAGACCCGCTGCGCGTGGTGCGGGCCCGCCGTCCTGGTGCTGGACAACCAGGGGCGCGCCGGGCGCGAGCCGCTGACCGGCTTCTACTTTCGCGAGACGCGGTACCTGAGCGAGCTGCGGCTGCAGATCAACGGCAACGACCCGTTCCCCTGTTCCGTGGCCCAGGCGGAACCGCACGCGCTGGAGCTTTCGTACATCTACCCGCCGGTGGAGACGCGCGGCGGCGGCGGAAGCGGGTCGGGCGGGAGCGGCTCGAAGGAAGGCATCCTCTTCCGGGGGATCGACTTCGACCTGCGCTACCACGTCCACCCCGGCTCGATCGAGGGGGTGCTGCGGATCACCAGCCGGTGGGACGAGCGGGTGGAGTTCGACCTGGCCTGGAGCGTCGCGGCCGATTTCGCCGGGCTGGACGAGGCGCAGGGCGCAGAGCGGGAGCAGGAGGCGCCGGTCCATGCCCATCCGCAGCCGAACGGCGTGCGGCTTCGCTACACCCACGAGAAGCTGCCGCTGGAAACGAACGTCCGCGTGCAAGACGCCGCGGAGTGGACCTTTACCGGCGGAAAGCTCTCCGCGCGCCTGGCCCTGGAGCGGCAGCAGACCCGCGAGATCCGCCTGCGCATCCGCGCCGTGGATTCGGAGGATCCGCTCGGACCCGAGGACGAGGAGCGGAGGGAGGCGTGCGTACGGGCGTGGCAGGACCGGGTCGCGCACCTCTTCGCCCCGGCGGAAACGCCGCTGGTGGAGATCGCCAACCAGGCCGCGCGCGAGCTGGGGTCCATGGCGCTCCTGGAGGGGGAGGAGGACGAGTGGCTCACCCCCTCGGCCGGCTTCCCCCTCTACCCCGCCACCTTTGGCCGCGACGCCCTCACGGCCGGCTGGCAGGCGGCGGTGATGGACCGGGGCGCGCTGATCCGCGACACCCTTTCGCGCGTTCGCCGCCTGCAGGGCGCCCGTGTGGACGAGTGGCGGGACGAGGAGCCGGGGCGGATCATCCAGCAGGCGCGCCGCGCGCCGACTTCCCGCCTGGGGAAGAACCCGTTCGACCGCTACTACGGCGACTTCGCCTCGCCACTGATGTTCATCATCGGCCTGGGCCAGCTCTACGCCTGGTCGGGCGAGCGGCGCGACGTGGAGGAGAACTGGGACGCGGCGCGGCGCATCCTGGACTGGGCGAGGGATTACGGCGACCGCGACGGCGACGGCTACCTGGAGTACCTGACGCAGTCGGAGAAGGGCCCCCGGCACCAGGGGTGGAAGGACAGCGACAACGCGATGGTGCACGCCGACGGGCGGCAGGCCGAGCCGCCGATCGCCGCGTGCGAGATCCAGGGCTACTACTACGCCTCGCTCCAGTTCATGGCCGCGCTCTCGGTGGCCATGGGCGAGCCGGAGAACGCGCGCGCGCTCTGGAACCAGGCGCGCGAGCTCAAGGAGCGGTTCAACCGTGACTTCTGGCTGCACGACGAGGGGTACGTGGCGCTGGGGCTGGACCGGGACAGGCAGCCGCTCCGCGTGCTGACCTCCAACGCCGGGCAGTGCCTGACCACGGGGATCGTGAGTGACGAACACCTCCCTCGGCTGGTGCGGCGCCTCTTTCAGCCGGACCTCTTCAGCGGCTGGGGGCTGCGCACCCTCTCCACCCAAAACCCGGCGTACAACCCGCTCTCGTACCACCTGGGCACCGTCTGGGCGGTGGAGAACGGCACCATCCTGTTCGGGCTGCGCCGGTTCGGCTTCGACGACCGCGCGCTGGAGCTGGCCAGGAGCCTGTACGACCTTTCGCGCCTGTGGCAGGGGGCGCGCATCCCCGAATGCGTGGGCGGCTACCCCCGCGACGAGCGGGCGCACCCGGGCGCCTACCCCCGCGCAAACGCGCCGCAGGCCTGGAACCGGAGCACCTTCGCCATCCTGGTGCAGACGCTGCTGGGCATCCGCCCCGTCGCCGCGCTCGACCTGCTGGCGATCGATCCGGTGCTGCCGTACTGGCTCCCCGAAGTCACGCTCAAGCGGCTGCGGGTCGGCGGCGCGACGGTGTCGCTCCGCTTCTGGCGCGACGCGGACGGCAGGTCGCACCACGAGGTGCTGGAGAAGGAGGGGACGCTGCACATCGTGCGGCAGCCCCCGGTGGATTCGCTGACGGCCGGGATATGGGACCGCCTGGGCGCGCTGCTGGAGGGCGTGGTTCCCGGGCGATGACCGGACCCCCTTATTCGAGAGGACGACGATGCCGAAGCCGATCGACGAGCAGGTGATCGTGATCACCGGCGCCAGCAGCGGGATCGGGCTCGCGACCGCGCGCATGGGCGCGCGCCGCGGGGCGAAGGTGGTGCTGGCGGCCCGCAACGAGCGGGACCTGCGCAAACACGCGGACGAGATCCGGCGCGAGGGCGGCGACGCGCTGGCCGTTCCCACGGACGTCACCGACTACGCGCAGGTGGAGGCGCTCGCGGCACGCGCGGCGCAGGAGTACGGGCGCATCGACACCTGGGTGAACAACGCCGGGGTGAGCACGTACGCCACCTTCAAAGAGCAGCCGCTGGAGGACTTCCGCCGCGTGCTGGACGTCATCTTCATGGGGCAGGTCCACGGTGCAAAGGCGGCCCTCCCGTACCTGGAGGAGAGCCGCGGCGCCCTGGTCTGCGTCGGCAGCGCGCTCTCCGACCGCGGCATTCCCCTCCAGGGCGCGTACTGCGCCGCCAAGCACGCGCTCAAGGGGTGGCTGGACGGCCTGCGGGTGGAGTTGATGCACGAGGGGTCCCCCGTGCGGGTGACGCTGGTGAAGCCCTCCTCCATCAACACCCCGCTCTTCAACAAGGCGAAGACGCAGATGGGGGTGATGCCCATGCCCATTCCGCCCATCTACGAACCGGAGCTCGCCGCCCGGGCGATCCTGCGCGCCGCCGCGGGGGACGAGCGCGACGTGTTCGTGGGCGGCGCGGGCAAGGTGCTCTCGCTGGCGGAGCGCATCAGCCCGGCGCTCCTGGACGTGCAGCAGAACTGGCAGGGCTTCCAGAGCCAGCGGACCGACTGGCCCAGGGGTGCGGACGCCCCTACGAACCTGTACGCGCCCATGGAGGACGACGGCGGCGTGCACGGCGACTTCCTCCGCAAGGAGAAGCCGCGGAGCGCATACCAGTCGCTGGAGGCGCACTCCACGCTCGCCGCGTGGGCGGGCGCGGCCGCGCTGGCGGCCGGCGCCGTCCTGACGAGCCGTAGAGGGCGCGGTGCGCTCCCGGCGGCCCTGGGGCTCGGCGCCGCCATGCTGGCCGGCAAGGGCGCCATCCACCTCGCGGTGCAGTCCTGACCGGCTGCCCCGCGCACCCCTTTCGGAAGGGATGATCCATTGCTGGAGACACCGTGAGCCGGCGCAGGGAACGCCAGGCGGCGGAGCTGCGCGCACTGGAACGGCTGCGCGGCCGGATCGTGACCGCCATCCACACCGGCCACCTGAACCCGGGCGACCGCCTCCCGTCCTATCGCACCGTCGCGGAGGAGTCAGGCCTGGACCTGCGGGCGGCTGCGCGGGTCTACGCGGCGCTCCAGGACGAGGGGCTGGTGGAGGTGCGGGGCCGCTCGGGCGTGGTGGTGGCGCCGCAGGAACGCATCGGTGGCCGGGTGCTGGCGGAGACGGCGCGATGGGCCGTGGGGGTGTTCGCGGCGGGGTGGAGGCGGCGGATCCCGGTGCCGAAGCTCTCCGAATTCCTGGAGCGCTGCGTTGAGACCATACGGGTCAGGGCGGCGTGCGTCGAATCGATCGAGGACGTCCGGCTGGCGCTGTGCGACGAGGTGCGGACGCAACTCGGGATCGATACGTCGCCCGTGCCACTCGCCGCGCTGGTCGAAGAGGGTGCCGGGGCACGCCCCGACCGATTGCTCTCCGAGCTCCGCGACGCCGATCTCCTGGTGACGACCACCTTCCATGTGGCCGCGCTCCGGCCCATCGCCACCCGGCTCGGGCGCCCGCTGGTGGGCGTCAGGCTCGATCCGGACCTCGTGCTACGCGTCAAACGTGAGCTCGCGCAGGGCGGCATCGTGGTGGTGTGCGTCGATCCCAGCTTCGAGAAGCGGCTCGCAGAGGTGGTCGGGGAAGCCCTGGCCGGCGGAATCCGCCTGGCGGTGCTGCGCCCGGACGGCACCATCCCGCCGCATCCGCCCGGGCTTCCCATCCTCCTCACCCGCGCAGCCGCGGGAAAGCTGGGGCAAAACCGGCCCGATACGCCGTTCCCGGAGTGGCCGGTCCTCGCGACCGACTCGGCCGAGGAGCTGATCGAGCTCCTGCTGCGTCTGAACCTGGAGGCGATGCGGGAGAGCGGGGGCGGCGGAGAAGGAGAGTAGGGCGAGACCGCACCGGACGCCTCCCGCCGCGTCGAGGCGAACGAGTCATCCTGAGTCATCCGCCAGGTGGGATAAAAGCGCAGTTCAACCTCCCCCAGGGGTTTTTGGGGGAGGTGCGAGCCTGAGCGA
>JAHWJJ010000483.1 GCA_019348475.1 Gemmatimonadota bacterium
AGTACTGGGCCACGGAAAGCTGGCCGCCAAACGGGTTCACCAGCTGCGTGTCCGTGCCCTCGCAGAACGGGCAGGGCGCGGACTCGGGAAGCAGGTCCTCGTCCGCCGGGTGCGTCGCGGGGCGGTCCGCCATCAGTCCATCAGCAGGGCGCGGTTTTTGTCGCCGCGGGCGCGGGCGGCCGTCTGCTCGTCCAGCGCGCCCCCCGACCGCCGCGCCTCCTCATTCCATCCATCGAACGAAAGCGACTGCGATACCAGCCACTCGCCGCCGTCGCGCCGGCTGAGGCCCAGGCCGCGGGCGAGATCCGCATCCACCAGCACCGGGCCCACGCGGGCCAGAAAGCGGGCGCGCAGCGCGGACGGGCTGGCGCTCACCAGCCCCTGGTCCACCAGGCGGCGCGACGCGGGGCCGTCGTCATCCCCCAGCCACTGCAGTGCCTGGGGAAGGTAGCGCGCCAGCGACGCGGCAAGCTCGTCGCGCACCTCGGGCACGGCGGCCATGCGGCGCACCCAGCCGGCGGCGTACTGAAAGTGGAAGCGCTCCTCGTCCAGCATCTTCTGCACGCGGTTGTGCGCGGGCGTGTAGCGGCTTTCCACCAGGGCCCCGTACTGCACCGCCAGCGCCGTATCCACCAGCAGGATGCAGGCGATGAAGTCGGCCCACGAATCGAACCCCGCGTCCAGCGCCGGATGGCTGCGGTACTCCGCGGCGGGGCGCTCGTGCTCCAGCGCCTTGGGGTCGTCGCCAAAGTCGCCGAGCATGGCGTAGGTGAGGCGCGCGTGGCCCCACTCGTCCTGCGCCATGGAGCTCGCGGCGATGCCGGCTTCCAGCGTGGGCGCGCCCAGCATGCGGTCGCTGTAGCGCAGCCCCAGCACGCGCTTGCTGTCCGCCAGCGCCAGGACCAGCGAGCGCAGCGCGGCGCGCGCGTCGTCTGCCAGCTCGGCGGCGCTCTCCACGCGTGCGTCCGTTGCCGTGGCGCTCATCGGGTCACCTCGCCGCCGCCGTACGAGCCCGTGCCGGCGCTGTGCACCAGTTCCTGCTCGGCGTCGCGTCCCATCATCGTCACGAACTGGCTTTCCTGGGGGTCCACGGGAATGATGGCGCTACGCGGGATGACGCACATCTCATCCCAGTTCTGCTCGTCGTACGTCTTCCACGCGTACACGCGCGCCAGGTCGCCGTCCGCGGCGTTGATGAAGCCGATGTGGCGCAGCGGCTCGCCGCGGGTCTTGCGGGCGAAGACTTCGAAGACAGGCTCTATCACGGCAGAAAGTCTGGTGCGAAAGGTTCAAGTGCCAAGGTTCAAGTGCCCAGTGCCCAGGATCAGTTACTTGATACTGGGCACTGGAAACTCGACACTGCCGTTCCCCTACATCGACACGCCGAACTTGCGGAGCGCCTCGCGGCCCTCGGGCGTGATGCGGCTCTTGGTCCAGGCCGGCGTCCAGGTCTCGATCACCTTTACCTCTTCGACGCCGGGCTCGCGCTGCAGGCGGTCCTGGATGTCGTAGTGGATAAAGGCCATGCACGGGCACGCCGTCGCGGTGAACGTCAGGTCCACCTCCACCTGCCCGCCGTCCTGGCGGATGTCGTAGATCAGGCCCAGGTCCACCAGCGAGATGGGGATCTCGGGATCCATCACCTCCCGCAGCGCGTCCCACAGCGGGCCCGTGCGCTCCGCCGGCGGAACGGGATAGGCCCGATCGTGCGATGTGGCGTCGTGCGAGTCGAGAGCCAGCCCCTCCAGCTCTCGCACTTTCGCACTTTCGCACTTTCGCACTGCCGTTGCGCTCATCAGGCGGCCATCTCCAGCTGCTTGCGGAAGCCGCGGCCGTCCTGGATGGCCTCCACGAACGCCTTGTTGGACGGGCCCCGGCGCTTCCACCGCTCGAACACCTGCTCCCAGCTGATCTCGCCCTCGCCGAACAGCCAGCGCTTCTCGTCCTCGTCGTACTCGCAGGGGAACTCGTACTCCAGCACGTACTTCTGCTGCTCCTCGTCCCAGTGCGCCGGCACGTCGATGCCGATGGATTCGCACAGCGGCACGGTGCTCTTCATCCACGTCTGCCGCAGCTCGTCGTTGGTCATCCCCTTAAGGCGATACTCCAGCTGGCCGCTGTGGCGCTTCATGTCGTCCGGCAGGCCGAACCACTCCACCGCCATGGGGAACATCCAGTCCACCGCGCGCTGGATCTGCGCCTTGGCCTCGCCGCCGGCGTTGCTCAGGCGCTTCATCCACATCTCGCCGTGGCGCAGGTGGAAGGTTTCTTCCTGGTCCACCTTTACCAGCGCGCGCTTCAGCGGGCCGTACGACGTGTTCTTGAAGACGTCGCCCAGCAGCGTGATCCCGGCGCGGTCGTAGAGGCCGTTGGCCACCACCAGCTCCGCCCAGTTCTCCAGCGGGTGGTCGAAGCCGTACGGGTGCTTGAACTCGTGCGCCTGCCGGCCGTACACGAGCTGCTCCTTGTCCATCCCCAGGTCTTCGAGGAGGCGGTACGCGATGTTGGCGTGCGCCAGCTCGTCCTGGATGATGGCCGTGGCACTCACCATCGTGTTGGTGGACGGCGCGTCCCTGGCCGCCCCGAAGTACGCCGGCGCGGAGATCAGCTCCGTGTCCGCCTGCACCAGAAGCTGCACGATCAGCGCGTTCCGGTACCCCTCCGTCATCTCGTCGGGATACTCGACGATGAAGCCGTTGTGGACCTTTTCCTTGAGCTCTTCGTCAGTGTATCGGGCCATCCGATCCTCTCCCTTTGCGGGTTGGGACGTGGACTTCTTTTGGTTTTGTGCAGGCGGCCGCTTTCCCGGTTTGGGAGGCGGCTGCGGTGCCTCCGCATAGGGCCGGTTTCGGCTTCGTGCGCCGCTCGTTCGAACGATCGTTCGAGAATGGTGAAGCTATGCGATCTCGACGACGGAGTCAACCCGAGCCCCTCCGCTGGGGCGGAATGTAGACCTTTGGTAGTGCCCTCGCCAGCGTGACTCCGGAGCGGCGTTGGTTACGGACGTCTCAGGCGCCGAATTGTTGTGCTCCCGATTACATACTGGCCGTACACGAGTCGCTGGCGACAACCACTTTCCTCCAAGTAACCATCGGCCTCCCGAGTTA
>JAHWJJ010000112.1 GCA_019348475.1 Gemmatimonadota bacterium
GGGCGCGCATCCCTCACGCGACGCGATCCCGAAGCCCCACGAATGAGCCGCGCCAGATTCCGACCCGCTCCGACTGCGACAGGCAAACTCCCATCGTTTGCAACGGCTCCAGCGGGTACCTCGAGCAAATCTTCCGCAAGACGCGCGAGATTTCATTCGTCAGATACTATTCCCTATTCCCTCTTCCCTATTCCCCGCTCCACTCCGTCACGCCCAGCCCGGGCGCCGTATTGAACCGCACCGCGCCGTCCTGGTCGATGCCGGGGCCGCGGAACGGGTCGCGGGCCAGGAGGGCGGCGCCGTCCAGATCCACGTAGTCCACCAGCGGCGCCACCTGCACCGCAGCGGCGATGCCGAGCGTCGACTCGATCATGCATCCCAGCATCACGCTCATCCCGTGGGCGCGGGCGGCGTGGGCGATGCGGACGGCTTCGCGCAGGGACCCGCACTTGCTGAGCTTGATGTTCACGCCGTCCACCACCCCCGCCAGCCTGGCCACGTCCGCCGCGGTTTCGCACGACTCGTCGGCGATGATGGGGAGGGGCGAGTTGTCGCGCACCAGCTTGAGGCCCGCCAGGTCGTGCGCGGGGAGCGGCTGCTCCACGAACTCCACGCCGAAGTCCGCCAGGATGGGCATGGCGGCGATCGCCTGCTTCGCGGTCCAGCCGGTGTTGGCGTCCACGCGGATCGTCTTCTCCGGCGCCTCTTCGCGAATCATCGTGAGGATCTCGAAGTCGTCGGGCGTCCCCACCTTGATCTTGAGGATGGGATACGCCGCCGCCTCGCGCACCTTCTGCCGCATCACGTCGATGCTGTCGATGCCGATGGTGAACGACGACGCCGGGGCGGCGGGGTCCAGCCCCCACAGCTTCCACACGGGAAGCCCGAGCTTTTTCCCCACCAGGTCGTGCAGCGCGGCCGAGACGGCGACGCGGGCGGAGCCGTGGTGCGCCAGCGCGTGGTGCAGGGCCGCGTCGATGCGCTCCAGCGCGAACGGATCGCCTTCCGCGGCGGCGTGCATGGCCCCCGACAGCCGCGGCAGCACGGCGGCGACGGTATCGGCCGTCTCGCCGTAGAACGGCTGGGGCGACGCCTCGCCCCACCCCTCCACGCCCTCCTCGTCGCGGATGCGCACCCACACCAGCCTGCGCGCCGGGGGAGCCGCTTCGCGCGCGATGTTGAACGCGTGCCTGGTGTTCAGCTCAAAGATCTCGAAGGTCAGCTTCATCGCGTATGTCCGGGATGCGTTGGTGCGGCGCGGCCCCCCTCGGCCCCCCTCCCTGCTCATGAAGGGGTGAAGGGATGAAGGGGTGAACGGTGCGATCCCCGGCCCCTCCCGGTCGTTCCTCGCGAAGTGGGGAGGAGCATTCGTCTCGATCGTGGGATCGTTTCGAGGGAGAATGGGGAGCACGGGACTGACCGGAGCGTGCATGTGAAGCCCTGCCGGGCAAGCGCAACGCGCCCAGGGCGGGGCTGATCGCCTTTCCAGCCCCGGGATTCATCTCGGGGTGCCCGGGGCGGCCACGAATCCCGACGCGTCACCCCGTCGCGCCGTCACCCGCCCGGTCACCGGCGCCCGACCCCGTACCCCCATTCACCCGTTCACCCGTCCGCCCGCCGACCCTTTCACCCCTTCACCCCTTCACCCGCTCATCGCCACGAAATCATACGCCGGCCACGGCCCGGTCAAATCCAGCCCCAGGGCGCTGTTCAGCCGGGCCAGCACCTCCAGCCGGTCCTGGAACGCGGGCGTGGCGGCGCGGTCCATCAGGAACGCGGCGCTCAGCACGCGGCCGCCGGCCACCGGCAGGGTGACGGCGGCGGCGGAGATGCGGCGCAGCTCGGCGTAGATGTGCGTCGACAGGTCCAGCGCCAGGTCGCGGCTGAAGGCATTGTCCACCACGTCCACGTGCAGCCGGAACTCCCACCGCCCCGCCACGCGGTGCAGCGCCCCGCTGAGCCCCGCGTGCGACTCGGTGAGGAACGCGCGCACCCCGTCGTGGTCCGCGAACACCACGCCCACCGGCGCGGGGACCACGTCGCCCCGCAGCAGGGCGCGGTGCACCTCCCAGTGCCGCGCCGCAAGGTGGTCGGGGTCCGCGTGCGTCCCCGGCGGCGGCGCCGGCATCACCAGCGCCGCCAGCTCCGCCGCGCGCACCAGCTCCACGCCCAGCGCGGGATCGGCCGCCTCCCACGCCGCCTCCTCGTCCGGGGCGCGCAGCACGCCGAGCAGCGCCCAGCCGTGCGCGGGGCCGTGGCGCGGCAGGGGGATCGGCTCGGCCGACATCAGGCGAACCGCGGGTCGGAAAGGAGGGCGTACACCGCCGTCTGCGGCTCCGGCGTGGTCACCTCGGGCCCGTCCGGCCCCATGTACACGTCCACCTCGCTGCGGAATCCCACGTCGCCGGCCAGGTAGATGCCGGGCTCGATCGAGAAGCCGACGCCCTGGATCAGCCGCCGCGTGTCCCGCGATTCCAGGTTGTCGATGTTGGGCCCCGAGCCGTGCAGTTCGCGGTCGATGGAGTGCCCGGTGCGGTGGATGAACGCCTCGCCCCAGCCGCGCGCCTCGATCACGCCGCGCGAGGCGTCGTCCGCTTCCCATCCGGCCACCTCCTCCCCCGCGTCGCAGCGGCGGCGGATGAGGTCGATGGCCGCCAGCCGCGCGTCGCGCACCGCCGCGAAGATCTCCGCCAGCCGCTCCGGAACCGTCTCGCCCACGTAGCCCATCCAGGTCTGGTCCGCGTAGACGGCGCCCTCGTCCTCCTTCCCCCACAGGTCGATCAGCACCAGGTCGCCGGCGCGGATCTGCGCGTGGCGGTCCGCGGAGGGGGCGTAGTGGGGATTGGCGGCGTTGGCGTTCACCGCGACGATGGAGTCCCCGCCCACCGTCAGGCCCCGGCGCGCGAGCTCGCCCACGATCCAGCCGCGCACCTCCCACTCGCCCACGCCGCGCCCCTCGCGCACGGCGGCGGCGATGCGGCCGAACGCGTGGTGCGCCACCTCGTACACGTGCCGCGCGGCGCGGCGGTGGCTGGCCAGCCCCTCCGCGGACCAGCGGGCGTAGAAGGCGCTCACCAGGTCGCCGGAGGTCACGGGCTGGGCGCCGGTGGCGCGGACCATTTCGATGACCCCGGCGGGGACGCGGTCCACGTACGGCACCGCGTCGCCGGGGGCGTACTCCATCGCCACGCGCGGGTTGCCTGAGAGCAGCTGCGCCAGCCGCGACTCCAGCTCGCGCCACGAGGAGTACGGCCAGTTGTCACCGATCCACCCCGTCCACGGCTGCTGCTCAATGCGGTGCGTGACGGCGACCGGCCTTCCGTTCGCCGGGATCCAGACGAAGTAGCGCCGCGTGAGGGCGGGAAGCCCCAGCAGGTCGTTGGCGACGTCGTTGAAGCCCTTGAAGTTGAACAGCAGCCATCCGTCCGCCCCATGCGCGCGCAGCTCGCTCTGGATGCGCGCGACGGTGCCGGGGGAAAGCTGGACGGTCAGGTCGGTGACGGCCATCCGGTACGTTCCGTGGTTCAGGCCCGCGTCACGGCTGCTCGCCGCCGCCGGGCCACTTGGTTCCCTTGATCATCGAAAGCCCCAGCACCCGTTCGCGGGTGAGCAGGCGGTGGATCTCCCGCTCGCGCAGCACCGCGCCCTGCACCCCGCCCCACCCCCAGCGGCGCCACGCGTGGAACAGGATGCCCACGCGCTCGCGGAGCGAAAAGATCTGGGCGAAGTCCGGGAACGGCGCGCCGGCGGCGGTGGGGCGGAACGGCGAGGGCGCGTCGGACCAGTCCTCGACGGTCAGGTCCACCACGCCCGCGTCGCGCAGCAGCTGCTTCCACTCCACCAGGATCATGGGGCGCGCGCCCAGGTGCCGCACCAGGATCTCGCGGCGGGTGGGGTCCACGTGCCCGGTCCAGATGAGCTGCACCAGCACCACGCACCCGTGCGGCCGCGTCACGCGCGCCAGCTCGGCCACGGCGCGGGCGGGGTCGGCGGAGGCGGCCAGGCCGATCTCGCCGATGGCCATGTCGAAGGTGCCGTCCTTGAACGGCAGGTCGTCCAGCGAGGCGGTCTCGAAGCTGATGCGGGCCTCCAGCTCGGCCTGCCGGGCGCGCGAATACGCCTCCTGCACCAGGGCCGGGTCGGGGTCCACCCCCACCCCCGACACGCCGAAGGTGCGCGCCAGGTACAGCGTGCTGATCCCGCGCCCGCACGCCGCGTCCAGCACCTCGTTCTCGGGGGTCAGCTCGGCCAGCTGGGCGATGCGGCGGTACAGATCTTCGCCGCCCGGGGGAAACACGGTTTCGCGGCTCAGCCGCACCAGGTCGAGCATCGACGGCCCGCCTTCCCGCGGCGGCGGAGGAATCGGCAGGTCGTCGGGGCGCGATGGCATGCGGAAAGTATAGACGCGGGTCGATGGGCCCGCCAGCGGCGCGCGCGGAACGGAGATCGGCGATGCGCGGAGATGAGCGGGCAAACCCGCTGCTGGAAAAGCGACAGGCCCCGTCTCCGCGCGCTCGCGCTCGCGGAACGGGGCTTCAACCGCAACTGCAATGCGAACGCGCGGATCAGCCGATCCACCACCTCGGCCGGTGCCGCTGAGCCCCGGCGGCCGACGGAGCCAAGGATGTGGACTCCGTGGGAGGCGATGCCCTTTCCGTTACCGCGCGGTGGCTCCGATGTCCACGACGATGCCGCGCCAGGTGCCCTGCCTGAAGCGGAGGACGCTGAGCGCACAGCGGAACACGTGGCCCACCAGGATGGCGAGCCAGATGTCCAGGGGCTCCAGCGTGCCGGTCCACTGGATGAAGAAGCAGATCCCCAGCGGCACCACCACCTGCGAGATGATGGAGATGTACAGCGGCCCCTTCGTATCCCCCGTCCCCTGCAGCCCGCCGGTGTAGGTGAGCGCGACGGCGATGAACAGGCCGGAGACGCTCAGCACCCGCAGCAGCTGCACCCCGATCTCCACCACCGCCGGCTCGTCCATCCCGAACACCGCCAGCAGCTGGCGGGGGATGAGGAGGAACATGGCGCCGACGGTCGCGGCCACGTACATGCCGATGCGCGCCGCCACGGCCACCCCGTGGGCCGCGCGGTCCGCCTGCCCCGCCCCCAGGTTCTGCCCGGCGACGGCCGCGGCGGCCCCCATCAGCCCCACCGACGTCCAGGTGATCAGCGAGAACAGCTGGCTGTACCCGACGGCGAACGCCCCCTGTGCCGCCGCGCTCTGCGCCAGCGTGCCCACGAACGCCAGCATCAGCACGCCGCCCACGTTCATGGCGATCCCCTGGATGCCCGTGGGCAGGCCGAAGCGGAACAGGGCGCGGATGATCCCCCAGTCCGGCCCAAACCCGCGGCCCCGCGGGAACGAGACCACCCACCCGCCGTGCCACAGCCTGTACAGGGCGTAGAGGGCCACCAGCCCCGAGGCGATGCACGTGCCCATGGCCGAGCCCACGGTGCCGAAGGCGGGGATGGGCCCCAGGCCGCGGATGAGCACCACGCTCAGCGCCAGGTTCAGCAGCGTCATCGCCATGCCCAGCACCATGGGGGTGCGCGCGTCGCCGGCGGAGCGCAGGGCGCCCCCCAGCATGAAGAAGACGAGCATCCCGCTGCTGAACAGGAACATCACCCGCAGGAACGGCAGGGCCTCGGCCTGTACCGCGGGCGCGGCGTTCACCAGGTCCAGCAGGTACGGAGACAGGAAGTATCCCACCGGCGCCATCACGCCCAGGGAGAGGCCGATGGCCGTCAGGAACGCCTGGTAGACGACCCGGTCCACCTTCTCCTCGTCGCCCGCGCCCACGAAGCGCGCCACCAGCACGCTCATCCCCGTGAACAGCGACGAGATGAAGACGATGACGACCAGGAACATCTGAAAGCCCACGCCGATGGCGGCGTTGGCCGTGTAGCCCACCAGGTGGCCCACCAGCACGTGGTCCACCATCCCCTGCACCCCGCCGATGACGTTGGTGACCATGGTGGGCCACGCCAGCTTCCACACCGCGCGCGGAAGCGGCCCCTCGATGATGGACCGGTCGTACCGCCCGGACGGCCGGGTTGGCGCGTCGGCCGACTCAGGGGTGGTGGGCGTGGCGATCTCGGTCACGGATCCTCGCGGCGGAGGGGCGGGGGAACTGGAGTGTGCGGTGCCAGCCGCCGCAGGTCAGGGAGAGGCCGGCGCCGGCCGGCCCGGGCCGGTGAACCGGCTGGCGCTGCGCGCGCGGGCCTTGCGCGCCTCCTGCTCCCGGTCGCGCCGCGGCGCCCTGGTCTCCATCGAGTCCAGCAGGCGGTGTGCGGCGTCCGTCACCTCGTCCACGGCCCGCTGAAAGGCGGCCTCGTTGGCGCGCGAGGGGCGCGTGCTGCCGCTGATCTTGCGGACGAACTGGAGCGCCGCCGCCCGCACCTCGTCTTCCGTGGCGGGCGGCTCGAAGTTCGCCAGCACCCTGATGTTCCTGCACATGGCGGTGCTCCCTGGGATGCATGGCCGCGGCGGCGTGGCCCTCGCGGGCCACAAGCTAACACGTTCCGCCCCTCCACTGCACGCCCGGCCATGCGATGCCGCATGGTCCGACCGCGTTGTGGGGCGGGCTTGGTTACGTGGCGCGCCGTGATCGAGGCCGTTCGCGGGGTCATGCGAGCCGCGGGTCCCCTCCCCCGCCCCTCGCCGCTGGTTCCTCGGGGAGAGCGGAGAACTTCACGTTGCTGCGGCTCGGCACCCGGCGAGCGCCCGCGGGGAGCCCGAGGTGCGGCTGCTCGCGGAATATGCGCCCGGGTCAGGGCGGGTAGCCATACCCACACGCCTGCTAATCAGCGCCTGGTTGTGGATGGGTCGGCGTGTGGGGTGGCCCACGATGCGTTTGAGCGATACCGCCGGAGGAGCGAAATCGGCCGGGGATGAACAGCGGAGGATGGGACGGGGTGTGGCGGAGTTTCCGTGGACCGATACTGCGGCCTGCAGCGATGAAAGCAGCAGTTCAACCTCCCCCAGGGTTTTTGGGGGGAGGTGCGAGCATAAGCGAGCGGAGGGGGCGCGGCGGGGAACCGACCACACCTGCTGGAGATCGGGAAGAAGGCGTTTAGATCGCGGCTCCGACGAAGGCGGCGGCGGCGCAGGTGGCGACCACGGCGGCGGCGTTCAGCATGCGGCGAAGCTGCGCGGCCACGCTGCTGCGGCGGGCGTATTCACGACGGCTCATCGGGGTATCTCCTCTCGAAGGCGCGGCAAGGCTCCAGGTTCGCGGTTCCGCCATGGCGAGGAGCGTTCCGCCTCGTTGCATCTCACATAACCCGTTGCAGGATATCGGTTTACGCGCGCTCTGAAGAAATTGCCGCGCGGACCGGAGGCGTACGGAATCCGGACGGATCGGGCGGCTCTGGGCGGAATCTCAGACGTGGCGCGGGAAATCGGCAGGTGTAGTGAATCCGGACGATTGACGCCCGCCTCGCGCGGGAGCGGCTGAAGCCGCCGCAACAACTGCGGAAAGCCCCGCAAACTGCGCGGGGCTTCAACGGCAGAACCCCGCGGTCTGCACTCACCGTCCGCCGCCCCTTCACCCCTTCACCCCTTCACCCCTTCACCCCTTCACCCCTTCACCCCTTCACCCGTTCACCCGTTCACCCGTTCACCCGTTCACCCCTTCACCCTCCCGCGCGGTTCACGATCACCAGCTTCTGCCAGATCTTCGCGCACAGGCCGGTCGTCAGCGTCTCCACCTCGTCCACGGCGGCCAGGACCACGGGGTCGTCCAGCGTCTGCGCGTAAAGGGCGGCCAGCTTGCTGTTCAGCGCCAGCATCTCGCTGCAGTAGTCCAGGTAGCGCGAAAGCTCCCAGCGGGTAAGGGTGCGCCGCGGGGAGGATGGGGTGTCGGCGCCGTGGTCGCGGCCGGCGTCCACCACGCGCTCGGGGTCCTTGGTGAGCTGGTGCATGTCCACGATGTGCGCCAGCGCGCGCAGCTCCCGCAGCGACACCAGCGCCTTGCGCCGCTTGATCCGGCTTTCCGTCGTCGCCAGGAACAGGATGGCCGCGCCCAGCAGGATCAGCTCGTTGATGGCCGCGTCCACGGCCTGGATCACCTCGGCGGGGTCCATCCCCTGCCCGCTCACGTTCACACGCATCGCCACCGCCGCCACCAGCACCACGACGAGCAGGATCACGAAACCCACCGCCACGCGCACCCACAGGATGGGCCGCTGCACCCACTCCACCCGCGCCAGCGTGTTGCGCGCGATCCCCAGCTGCTGCCGCGCCACGCCGGAAAGCCCGCTGCCGGGAAAGCGCTCCTCGATGCGCGCGCCCAGCGCCTGGACGGTTTCGATGATCCGCGCCGGCTGCAGGTGCGGATCGCCGGTCATCGGCGGCGCATCCCGCGGCGTGGTGGACGGGGCGGTGGCGGGCAGCTCGGACATGGGTGGATCACGGGGAGCGGGATGGCGTCGCGGGCGCATCAGCATAGGCGCGCGGGGCGGCCGGGGGCAACGGCGGCGCGGATGATGAAGGGATGCCGCGGCTCGTCATCCATCCACCCGATCCACCGAGGACGCCATGCAGGACGACCGGAGCAGCAACGTGGGCGGCGACCACGCGGCCACCACCCCCAGCGACGACCACCAGGGCGAGCGGGACCTTCGCCTGTCGGCGAAGAGCCTGGCCGCGCGCGGCGATGCGCCCGACGGCAGCGAGGACGGCCCGTCCGAGAGCCGCGAGCAGGCGGACGGCTCCGCCGAGGCGTGACAGCGGTCTCCACGCGGCGGCGTGTAGAAGGTTCGTGGAATCGCGCTTGCAAGGCGCGGCGCCGGGTGAACGCGCGAAACGTGTGACGGCGAGAGGCGGAGCATGAAGGCAAAGGGGACGGTGGGGCTGCTGAAGGACGCGATGAAGGACTTTTTGGACGACGAGTGCCCCGTGCGGGCGGCGGCGCTCTCGTACTACATCGTCTTTTCGCTGCCGCCGCTGCTGATCCTGCTTCTGCTGATCGCCAGCGCCGTGTTCGAGCCCGCCCAGGTGCAGCGGGTGCTGACCGAACAGATGGGCAGCTTCACGGGCCCGGGGGCGGCGGCGGAGATCGCCACCATCATGGAATCGGCCGAGCGTCCCGGCGGGCGCGGGCTGAAGGCGGTGCTGGGGATCGCGGCGATCATCTTCGGCGCGACGGGATCGTTCCTTCAGCTGCAGAGCGCCCTCAACCGGGCGTGGGAGGTGGAGCCGGATCCCAACCAGGGCGGCATCAAGAACATGATCTTCAAGCGCATCCTGTCGCTGGGGATGATCCTCGGGGTGGCGTTTCTGCTGCTGGTGTCGCTGGCGCTGAGCGCGGCGCTTTCGGCCGTGGGGGGGATGATCGGGGAGCTGATCCCCGGCGGGTCTGCGGCGGTGGCGCACGCGTTCAACTTCCTGCTGAGCTTCGTCGTCATCACCGGGCTGTTCGCCGCCATCTACAAGGTGCTGCCGGACGCGCGGATCGCCTGGAAGGACGTGTGGGTGGGGGCGGCGGTGACCGCGCTGCTGTTCACCATCGGCAAGTTCCTGCTGGGGATGTACCTGGGCCGCAGCAACCCCGGGGAGGCGTTCGGGGCGGCGGGGTCGCTGGCGCTGCTGCTGGTGTGGATCTACTACTCGGCGATGATCGTGCTCTTCGGCGCGGAGTTCACGCAGGCGTGGGCCGTCCGCAAGGGGAGCGGCATAGAGCCGGAACCGGGCGCGCGGCGGATGTACGACGAGATCGGCGATCCCACCAGGTCGCCGCGCGCGCCGCAGCCCCTGCCGGGGCAGAAGCCGAATACGGCGTAGGGCCGCGAGCCCTCGCCGCGGGCCATTACCGGAGCGAATACTCGCCGCCGGAGGGCGCAGCGTCGGCAGCGCGCTGTCCCGCGGAATGCCGGCCCTCCGCCGGAGCGAATGAATTGGCCGCTGGAAAACCGCAAAGTCCGCCTGCGCGGACTGCGTGCGCCGGCTTCTATGCAGAAGACGCTGCGTGTCTGCCGTGTGCAGTTGAAGCCTCGCGCAGTTTGCGAGGCTTTCCGCTTTCGTAGCGGCGGCTTCAGCCGCTCCCGCGGGGTGCATCCAAGGCCAGCGGCAACGTTCCTGCAAATGCGGCGGCGTCCGCACATCGCACCCGGCCACCCCTGATGGCGCGAAACACCGTCTCCACCACGGCATCCCCCCCGCCTGCGGCGCCGCCCGTTCCGGCGCGCCGCCGGCCTGCGCGCGTCCGCCGGCGCGCGCGCGCGGGCGCGGTTCTGGGCGTGCTGGCGGGGCTGCTGACGGCGGGGATGAGCGCGCTGCCGGCGCCGGGCATCCCCAGAGCCCACTGGGTGCCGGCCGGCGGCGGCCAGGCCGTGGGCGCCGTCGCCGTGCGGTACCGCGCGTCGCCGCTGCACCGGATGCTGATGGGCGATGGGTACCGGGACGTTTGGGCGA
>JAHWJJ010000113.1 GCA_019348475.1 Gemmatimonadota bacterium
GTGGCGCTGGGCTACCGCACCAGCGCCCGCGGAAACTACTCCATGGCCTTCGGCTACCGCGCCAGCACCAACGGGCACACCGGCGCCAAGGTGTTCGGCGACGCGTCCACGACGGACTCCATTCTCGCGGTCGCCAACAACGAGTTCGCGGTGCGCGCCTCCGGCGGATACCGCTTTCGCACCAACGCCACGCTCACCACCGGGTGCAACCTCCCGGCCGGCTCCGGCGTGTTCAGCTGCTCGTCTAGCCGGCTCCTGAAGGAAGGCGTCGAGCCCGTGGACGGCGGTGACGTGCTGGCCCGCATCCGCCGGGTGCCGGTGAACACGTGGAGCTATTCCAGCGAGGCGGGCGGGGTGCGGCACATGGGCCCGTTCGCCGAGGACTTCCACGCCGCGTTCGGTCTGGGGACGGACGACACCAGCATCGGGCACCTGGACATCGCGGGGGTGACCTTCGCCGGGGTGCAGGCGCTGGACGCACGCACGCTGCAACTGGATGCGCGGGTTTCCGGACAGGCGGCGGAGATGGAGCAGCTGCGCGCCGAGAACCGGTCGCTCCGGGCGGGCAACGCGGAGCTGGAAGCCCGGATCGCCCGGATCGAGGCGCTGCTCGCCGCGCAGCCGGCGCCCTGATCCCGGCGCAGCGCCGCGCAACTCCGGGCACCCGGTCGGTGCCCGGACCCGTTTGGGGGAGGCGCGGTTCCGGCGGCGGCAGGCGCGGCCCACCGGTGGCCGCCGACGTCCCGACGGTCGCCCGTTCCGCGCGCCGGCTCCTCTCCCGTGCGCCTCGTTGACCAGAGCAGGCCAGCCAGCCGCCCGCGGCCGTCTGGCCTGTCTCGCGCTCCCGAACCTCGAGATCGCCCGATGCACCGACCTTCGCTCCTGATCCCCGTCACCGCCGCCGCCCTGGTCGCCGCCTGCGCGCCCGACCGGCCGGCGGACGAACCGTCCGCCGCGGAAGAGGCCGCGTTCGAGGAGGACGCGTACGTTCCGCCCCAGCTCACCCCCGCCGAGTCGGCGGCGGCGGTGGCCAAGGTGCAGGCCGACGCGGACGCCGCCACGCGCAGGGTAATGGGGCCGGACTACAGGCCCCCCGCGGAGCCGTTCGTGGATACGCCGGAGAAGCAGTACGCCAGCTGCATGGCCCAGGCGCGCTCGGTCGAGGAGCCGGTGCGCTCCACGATCCTGCAGGCGTGCGAGCGATTCCGGACGCGGCAGCAGTAGAGCTCCCCACACGGCGGCCGCCGAGGGTGCGCGCGTTCCGCCCCGCCCGCCGCTGATGGCCCTCGACATCCAGCCGGGGCGGCCTCTTACAGATCGCAATCGGGTGGATGATGTGCCCCGGCGGCCCCCCGCCGCGCCACCTGGATCTCTGCCCATCCAAAAAATGCGGATCCCGCCCCCTCGCCGGCAGCATCCGCTCTACCCGGGGACGCCGCCATCCTGCCGATTCCATCCGGTCCGCCTTCGGCCGTCGCACCCGCATCCATCCAGCACCCCCCGCCTTCCCCCCGACGCCGGATTGCGCCGCTGGGGCACGACCGGTTCTCCGGCGCGAATTCCAGCACGATCCTCCGCATCCAGTATCACTCCATCATTCCATCACTCCGTCACGCGATTCCGGACGAGCCTCCATAGAGGACGAGGCTCAAGTCCGCGGGCTCAGGTCCACCTGAACCCGCGCACTTGACCTGGGCACTTGAACCTGGGCACTTGAACCTGGGCACTTGACCCTGGGCACTTGAAGAGGCGCCGGCCCGCGGCGGGAGCCACGGGCCGGCGGTTGATGTGATTGGTTTCGTCAGGCTACGGACAGGTGACCTCGCCCGTCTCCGCGTTGACGGTGCACGAGTCGCTGCTGCTGCTGCTGACCCCGTCGAAGAGGTAGCCCGGCCCCACGCGGAAGATGCCCCACATCCCGCCGTCGAAGTGGTGCGACGTCTGGTCGCGGAACAGGTAATCGCCCTCGATGCCGAACCGCCCCCCCGCGCTGGGAAGCAGCACGTCGAAGTGGTTGGTGGGCCCATGGCCGATGGTGGTGCCCTTCCACTCCGAGAGCGGGTTCCATCCCAGGCGCGTGGAGCCGTCCAGGTACGGAAGCTCCGGCCACACGTGGCCGTGCAGGTTGAACACCGAGTTCCGCGCGTGCCCGCCCGGCGCCACCACCCGGAACCGCACCTGCTCCCCCGCCATGGCGGTGAACACGGGCGTCTGCGGGTCGCCCCCCACCTGCCCGTTGAGCAGCGACTTGGTGAAGACGAAGCCGCGGGTGGTGCTGAGCGACGTCTCGGGCGAGTACCCCATCCTGAACCACAGCGGCTCCGTGCGGTAGTTGAAGGCCTTGTTCCCCGAGTCCTCGGCGTCCTCGATCCCCGCCAGGTGCGGCAGCGCCGAGCCGGAGGCGTAGTAGTGCGCCTCGCCGTGGTCGCCCGGCAGCGTGGCGTCGCTGCCGAAGCGGAGGTTGACGTCCGTCTGGAAGAAGAGCACGTGCTCGCGGAAGGTTTCCATCACGTGCACGCACGCTTCGTCGGGCGGGCAGTAGGGGGAGTACTGGATGTCGGCCGAGACGCCCGCCAGGTTGTCCCACGTCGCGCCGTCGGGCTCCACCACCAGCGCCCCGATGGCTCCCTTCGCCGCCTGCTTCAGCGGGTCGGCCGGCATCAGGTTCACCACCCCGAACTCCACCGGGCGCGAGGCGATGGTGTCGGCCACCAGCGTGTGCGTGCCGGCGTACCACTGGTACTTGCGCATGCCGCCCGGCCCCACCGTCTGGATGGGGTTGCCGCCCACGTTGGTGCCGTCCGACCGCGTGACGTCGTACGCCAGCAGCTGCGCGTGCAGCCCCACCTGGTTGCTGACCCGGATGTGGTTGTTGTTGAACTGGTCCACGATCATGGGCAGGGTGTTGAACCCGGCCAGGTCGGGCATCACGTCCGGAAGGTGGTTGTACAGCACCACCTGGATGCACTCGCCCGCGTTCGCGCGCAGCACCAGCGGCTCCGGCGGCCGCGCGCCCGACCGCACCGCGTCCATCAGGTCGTTGCGCACGTACAGGATGGCCGTGGGGTCGTGCAGCGGCCCCCCGTTCACCGGGCGCGCGTTGTACACCAGCGTCCCCGAGGGGAGAAGGTCGCGCGCCAGGATGGCCGTGACGTCGTAGCTGCGCACCGGCGCCGCGCGGGGGCACACGCCGTTGAAGTCCCCCGTGTTACGGGGGAGGATGTTCCCCCCAAGGTTGTTGGGAAGCTGCAGCAGGTTGGCGTACCCCTTCCCTCGCTGCGACACGCGCAGCAGCCCCCACACCCCGTTCCACAGGTCGTCGGTGGCGCTGCCGGCGCGGTACAGGTAGTCCATCTCCGGCCCCACGGCGTTGCGGGGAAGGGGCGGCAGCAGGAACTCGTAGTGCTCGCTGATCCCCATCATCTGGCTGTTGCGCCAGCCGCTGGCCGCGTCCGCCGGCTCCATGTTCCAGAAGTTGCCGTGGATGCTGAAGTTGTGCCCCTCCTCGTGCGCGCCCACCAGCACGCGCACCTGCACCTTGTCGCCCTCGTACCCCCACATCAGCGGGGTGTAGGGGTCCTGCAGGTTCACCCCCGGGCGGCGGACGTGCTCGTCGTACGGCCCCCACTGCATGGTGAAGGGGTTGTCCAGGCCGGTGACGAAGGCGTCGGCCAGGTCCTCGTGCTGGGTGGTGGTCCCGGCGCCGATGCGCAGCGCCAGGGGCTCGTTGCGATAGTTCACCACCATGGTTCCCACGTCGTCGGCCGAGATCAGCTCCGGGCACGGCGCCGGCGTGCCGTTGGGGCACGCGCCCGCCACCGGCGGGCGCAGCAGGTCAGGCAGCCCCACCTCGAACTTGCCGGCGGGGTTCACCGCCGCCCCGGGGTTGGGCCCCAGCGCACCGATCGGCTGGCCGCGCGTGTAGGCCAGGGTGAAGTCCGCCAGCTGCAGGTTGAACTCGCGGTAGCTGTCCGCGCGGTTGGCGGTCAGGATATCGGCCTTCCAGCTGGTGGGCCCGCCGTCCGTGCGGGTGCCGAACTGGGCGCCGGTGTGCATGTCGCGCCAGACCGACCCCGCCGGCTCCGTCACCAGCCCCGCGTACAGGCCGGCCTGCTGGTGCGTGCTGGGGCCGAAGTGGTCGTGCGTGAAGACGGTGCGCAGGGTGCGGTCGCGGCCGGTGGCGTCGCGGACGTCGTCCACGTACCAGCGCTGCACCGTCTCCTGCGCGCCCAGCCAGTCGCCCACGCCGTCCCCGTTGTTGTCGGGCCCGTGGCCGAAGAAGGGGTGCGCCACGGCGTGCGGGCAGGTGGGGCTGACCGGGTCGGCGGCGGTGCAGCCGTTGTAGACGCGGATGGCGTGGATGCGCTCGCGCACCTCGTCGGGCGAGAGCGAGCCGTCCTCGTAGTTGAAGCCGTTGGCCGCGCCGTCCGAGGAGGTGACGTCGAACTTGACCAGGTGGATGTGCTGCCCGATCACGTCGGTGGGCGTGCGCACCTGGAAGTCGTCCATCTGGTACTCGAACGGGATCAGGTTCACCAGGTTGTAGGTGATGCAGTCGTTGGTGTTGGCGCGAAAGTACAGCGGCTCCGGCGCGCGGTCGCCGCTCAGGAAGGCCCTGACGTCTTCCCACAGCGCGAACATGCGGTGCTGGGGAAAGTGCCATCCGGCCTTGTTGTAGCGCACGTCGGTCTGAAACGCGGCGCTAAGGTACTGCCGCGCGACGCCCGCCGGGTTCCCGTGGTCGTCCACGCAGGGGTCTGCGAACGGAGCGCCGGCCACCGGCCCCAGCCCGTTGGTGGTGAACCCCGCCGCCGAAACGGCGTAGCTCACGGGGTCGAAGCGGTAGGTGGCGTGGGTGCGCTGGGCGTGGAACCGCATCGCCCGCTCCTCGGCCGGCGTTCCCGTGTGCGGAAGGTTCACCACCCCCAGCCTGACGCTCTCCTTGCTGAAGTCGGTGGTGTTGAGGGCGGGAAAGTGCGCCTCGCCGTCCACCACCACGTGCCGGGGCAGCCCGCCGTCGTGCACGTGGTCCAGCGGCGGCGGGGGAGCCCGGCGGCCGGCCACGCCGGGGATGTAGAAGGGAAACCCCGCCATCCCCTCGTCGGGCATGGGCGCCAGTGCGTAGGTGGGAAGCGGCACCACGGCCGGGATCGGCGTGCCCGCCTCGATCTCGCCGTCGGGAAGGGCGCGCGCCCCCGGGGCGGGGCGCCCGTGCTCGTCCAGCACCGTCCCCGCCTCGAACACGTCGTGCACCCGCCACAGCGCCCACATCCCCTGCCCGAAGTGCGGGTAGAAGTGGCAGTGGAAGATGGCGTCGCCCGGCGTCTTGTTGCGGTTGCTGCCGCCATCGTAGGTGATCTCGTACGTAAAGCCGCCGCCCGGCCCGATCGCCTGGCTGTCCAGGTAGGTGGAACTGTCCGAGTCGGGCGAGTGCAGCCACTGGTGGGCGTGCAGGTGGAAGATGTGGTGCTCCTTGGGCCCCGCGTGAAGGTTGCGGATCTTCACGTGGTCGTTCATGTAGCTGTGGTACACGTTGGACGGGTCGTCCGGGTACAGCGCCAGGGTGGCCTTGCGCCCCGGGTCCGGGCGGCCGTCGCCGTCGCGGTCGGCGTCGGCGGGAACGTCCACCACCATGGACGGATCGCCCACGGCCCACGAGCTCAGAAAGAACTCCTCGTACTTGCACTCGTCGCAGTCCCACATGGGCCCCACGCCCAGGCGGTTGCCGATGACCTCGCTTCCCAGCCCCGCGGTGCCGTAGTTGATGGCGAAGGCGTCGCGCCCGCTGTGCAGGGTGTGCTCGAACTCCCTGCTCTCGTACAGCGAGTCGAACGCCTGCACCAGCCCCGGCTCGTCGTGAAAGATGACGGTGTACTCGCGGAACGGCTGCGTGCGGTCGCGGTTCACCACCACGCGGGGAAAGACGCCGTCGCGAAAGTGCCCGCGGCTTTCTCCCGAGATAATGGCGGTGAGGTCCGAGTGCACGATGCGGTTGCCCGCCGTCATCCGCAGGATGGGACGGCCGGCGAGGGCGTGCCCCGGGGGGTAGACGGCGTCGTAGTCCACCACCGGGTGCCCGGCCGGGGTGTAGAGCGGGTGTCCCGAGGCGTCCGTGCGGGTGGCCAGGCGCAGGTCCTCGGCCGTCACCTGGCTGCGGTACCACTCGCTGTGGGGCGGCTCCACGTTCACCGCTCCGAACAGCCCCTTGGACAGGGTGCCGCCGTCGCCGTCGCCGCCGGTGTTCTGGGCGGTGCTGTACAGCAGGTAGGTGCCCTCCTTCTCTGCGTAGATCGTGTAGCTGGCCTGCCCCACGCCCACCGAGTTGCCCACGTTGGTGCCGTCGTCGCCGATGTGCGCGGCCACCTGCATCCCGGTGACGTGGATGCTCACGTCGCGGGTGCCGGGCTGGTTGCTGCCCGGAGTGTGCGAAAGGCGGTTCTGCAGGTGGACGCGCAGGCAGTCGCCCTCGCGGACGCGCAGCACCAGCGGGCGCGGGCGCTTGCCCGGGCGCAGCCGGTAACCGCCTGCGTGCGAGTCGTAGACCACGTCCTCGTCCAGCGCGAACATCATGGCGGCGGGGTCGTGGGCGCCCAGCCGGTTGTACCAGATCGGCTGGTCGATGGCCGAAACGTAGGCTTCGGTGACGTTGCAGGTCTGCGCGGCGGCCGGTGCGGCGGAGAGCAGGGCTCCCACCAGCAGGCCCAGGGCGCCGGCGGCGCGGCCGGGCGGGCCGGACCGCCTTCTGGCGTGTGACGGCATTGCGGCTCCTGGTTCGTGGATGGCACCTCCGCCGCATGGCGCACGCGACGGCCCCTGGCGCGCCGGGGCGGCGCCGCCGTATCCGCGGGGATGAGGTCGAGCCCAGGTAAGGCATCAGCCGTTCCGCGAGCCGACACGCCACTCAACCGCTGCTCCCGCAGCCACTTGGCAGAGAAACATACGAAGGCCCGCATGCACACTTCGTGTGCAAAGCGGCGCCGGCCGTGCACACAACCTGTGTATCCGCGAAGCTAAACACTGGCGCATCTTGCCATGCCCGCCGCGTCGCGAACGGCTTTCGCCGCCTGGGCCTGAGCCGAATACAAAAAATGCCGGCAGTGCTGGAGGGATGAGGGTGCGACGGCCGGAGGCGGACCGGATGGGATCGGCAGGATGCCGGCGTCCCCTGGTAAAGAGGATGCTGCCGGCGAGGGGACGGGATCCGAATTTTTCGGGATGGGCAGGGATCGAGGTGGCGCGGCGGGGAGCGGCCGGGGCACATGGATCCACCCGATTGCCATCCGTACAAGCCCGCCCCGGCTGGACGCTGGCCGATTGACAATGGAGTGGAGGGAGTGATGGAGTGGTGGAGGGATGGAGTGATGGCGGCCGGAGGCGGACCGGATGGCATCGGCAGGGTGCCGGCGTCCCTTGGCAAAGAGGATGCTGCTGGCGAGGGGACGGGATCCGCATTTTTGGAGGGGCAGGGATCGAGGTGTCGCGGCGGAGGGCCGCGGGGGCACATCATCCACCCGATCGCGATCCGTAAAAGGCCGCCCCGGCTGGACGCTGGAATAGACGAAGGGGGACTCCGTGGAAGGATTGCAGCTGCAGTCGCCGTTCCTTCCCGAGCTCAGCCGATGCGGCGGAGCTTCTGGCGCAGGGTGTTGCGGTGGATGCCCAGGATCTCGGCGGCGTGGCCGAGGTTGCCGTCCGTGAGCGAGAGCGCGCGGCGGATATGGCGCTCCTCCACCTCGCGCAGGGAAAGGAAGGGGCCGTCCGCGGCGTGGGGGGCGTCGGGGCGCGCGGGCCCGGCGTCGCCGCGCACCTCGGGCGCCAGGTGTTCGGGAAGCAGGGTGTCGCCGTCCTGCACCAGCAGCGCGCGCTGGATGACGTTGCGCAGCTGGCGGACGTTGCCGGGCCACGCGTACGCGCGCAGAAACCCGAGCGTGGCATCGGCGATCAGCGGCACGGGGCGCCCCAGCTCGCCCGCGTACTCGCTGGCGAAGTGGCGCGCCAGCAGCTCCACGTCGTTCCCCCGCTCGCGCAGCGCGGGCAGGTGCACGGTGACCACGGCCAGGCGGTAGTACAGGTCCTCGCGAAACCGCCCCGCCAGCACCTCCGCCAGCAGGTCGCGGTTGGTGGCGGCCACCACCCGCACGTCCACCTGCACGGGAACGTCGCCGCCCACGCGTTCGATCTCGTTCTCCTGCAGGGCGCGCAGGATCTTGGCCTGCATGGCGGGGCTCATGTCGCCCACCTCGTCCAGGAAGAGCGTTCCCCCGCTGGCCCGCTCGAAGCGCCCCACCCGCCGCGCCACCGCGCCGGTAAAGGCGCCGCGCTCGTGCCCGAACAGCTCCGTCTCCAGCAGCGTCTCGGTGATGGCGGCGCAGTTGACGGCGACGAACGGACCCCCGGCGCGCAGCCCCTGGTCGTGGATGATGCGGGCCAGCAGCTCCTTTCCCGTGCCGCTCTCCCCCTGCACCAGCACGCCGGCCAGGCTGGGCGCCACGCGCCGGGCCACGGAGAGCGCGCCCATCATCCCCACGCTGCTCCCCACCAGCGGCGTGCGCGCCCGGGCGGGGGCGCCTCGGGACCGCGCGACGGCGGTGTACGTGTGCGTCTGGCCGGCCGGCTTGAGCATCTGCACCTGTCGTGGTCTGTCGCTGCGGGACCGCTTACCGTTCCACCACGTTCACCAGCACGTACTTTCCCGCCCCGCCCATGGCCGCCACGGCGCGGATGCGCGCCCGCACCGGCGACCCCTCGGGCGCCGCCTCCGCCACCAGCTCCGCCTGCGCGGGGCTGAAGGCCACCGCGGCCAGGAACGCCGCCATCTCCCCCGCCAGGCGGCTGCGCTCGTGCCGCGGCAGCGCGGCGGAGACCTCGTACGGGCTCAGGAACGGCGCCGTGGCGCGCCGGCGCGCCACGGCCTCCGCCGCGTCCGGGCCGATCCCGGGCAGGGTGCGCAGCACGGGGACGGGGGCGGAGTTCAGGTTGATGCGCCCGTCGCTGGCCACCGTGAGGTACGGCGCCGCCCGCGCGTACTCGGCGAACCCGATCCCCGGCACCTCGCGCAGCGCCTGGACCGAGGCGAAGGCGCCGCGCGGAGGCAGGCGCAGGGTCTGCGCGGAGTCCGCCGCCGCGGGGACGAAGGCCGGCGCGTGCGCCAGCCGCCAGCGGACGATCGCCGCCGCCATCTCCCGCGCCCGCTCCGGCGCGATCCCCGCCGCGGCGAACACCTCCCGCAGCGCGCCCTCGCCGGCCAGGTTCAGCTGCACCCGGGCGCGGGCGTCGGTGACTCGCGCGGTCACGGCGACCTCCTCCAGGCGGGCGGCCAGCGCCGGCGCCAGCAGGGTGTCCGCGGCGGGCGCGGCCCCGGTGGCGCTCTGGGCCGCCAGTTTGGCGCGCAGCGCGTCCTCCGCCCTGGCCAGCCCACCGCGCGCCGCCCACTTCGCCCGGGCCGATGCGCGGGCGTTGGCGGCGGCGCGCTGGTCCGCGCGCACGCCGGCGTGCACCTCCAGCGCGAGCGCGGAGCCCAGCACGATCACCCAGAGCACCGCCACCAGGACGAAGCCGCGCCGGTCACAGAGGCGCATCGCCGATCCTTTCCGGGCGCATGGGCGCGGGGCGCAGGGGGACGGCGACTGGCAGCCGCAGCGCGTCGGGGAGCCCGTCCCCCGCCGGATCGTTCGCCCGTTCCGGCGCGGGAAGGACGACCAGCTCCAGCGCTTCGGGAAGCGTCCGCTCCGAGTCCCAGGCGTCCAGCCACGCGTCCTTCCTGCGCACCTTTGCGCGGTAGCGCACGTCCAGCCCCACGGCGGCGGGGGCCAGGGACAGCGTGTCCGTGCGCTCCCCGTCGCGCCGCTCCGCCGGGGCGATCTCCGCCAGCAGGCCGTGCGGCTGGCGCGTGCGGTCCCGCTCGATCCACAGCGTCAGCCGGTGGCGTCCGGGGTAGAGCGCCCCGCCGTCGTCCACCGTAAAGCTCAGCTCGTCCACGGAGAGCGGGCCGATGCGGCGGTCGCGGCCGCGGAAGGGTCCGGAGCCCTCCCACAGGGAGGCGGCGCGCAGCCATCCGTCCAGCGCGCCCCGCACGGCCGGGCCCGGGATGCGCTCCGCGCGGTCGCGCGCCACCGCCGCGCGCCCGTCCGCGACCCCGGCCAGCACCCCGTATCCCGCCGCCGCCACGACGCCGCCCACCACCAGCGCGACGACGACCTCGACCAGGGTGAAGCCGGCGCGGCGGATCATGCCTGGCCAGCTCCGGGCAGGCCCCCTCCGCTCGCTCAGGCTCGCACCTCCCCCGAAACTGCCGGGGGAGGTTGTTTCGCGGGCAAAGTTCGAGGCCAGTGGCGGGTGCGGCGCCAGGGCCCCCTCCGCTCGCTCAGGCTCGCACCTCCCCCAAAAACCCCTGGGGGAGGTT
>JAHWJJ010000114.1 GCA_019348475.1 Gemmatimonadota bacterium
TGCGCGTGGGGCTGGTCTGCAAGTCGCTGCTGGGCAAGGCGCACACGGTGATGGCGGAGGGCGGCGCCGCGGCGGCCATGGCCAACGTGGACGAGCGCGACAGCTGGAAGGTGCACTTCGCCGACACCATGCGCGGCGGGCAGTACCTGAACAACTGGCGGATGGCGGAGCTGCACGCGCGCGAGGCGCCGGAGCGCATTCGCGAGCTTGAGGCGTGGGGCGCGCTGTTCGACCGCACGGCGGACGGGCGCATCCTGCAGCGCAACTTCGGCGGGCACCGCTATCCCCGGCTGGCGCACGTGGGGGACCGCACGGGGCTGGAGATGATCCGCACCCTGCAGGACCACGGCATCCACCGGGGGATCGACGTGCACATGGAGGTCACCGTCGTCACCCTGCTCAAGGACGGCGACCGGGTGTGCGGCGCCTTCGCCTACGACCGCGAGCGCGGGCGGTTCCGCCTTTTCCGCGCCGCGGCCGTGGTCCTGGCGACGGGGGGGATCGGGCGCGCCTACAAGATCACCAGCAACTCGTGGGAGTACACCGGCGATGGGCACGCGCTGGCGTACCACGCGGGCGCGGCGCTCATGGACATGGAGTTCGTGCAGTTCCACCCCACGGGGATGGTGTGGCCGCCCAGCGTGCGGGGCATCCTGGTGACGGAGGGGGTGCGGGGCGAGGGCGGCGTGCTGCTGAACGCGGAGGGGCGCCGCTTCATGTTCGACGACATCCCCGAGAACTACCGCGGGCACACGGCCGACAACCCCGAGGAGGGGTGGCGCTACACGCAGGGCGACAAGGACGCCCGCCGCCCCCCGGAGCTGCTGACGCGCGACCACGTGGCCCGCTGCATCGTCCGCGAGGTGCGCGAGGGGCGCGGCTCGCCGCACGGCGGCGTCTACCTGGACATCGCGTGGATCCGGGAGAAGCTTCCCGGCGCGGAGGAGCACATCCGCAAGAAGCTGCCGAGCATGTACCACCAGTTCAAGCAGCTGGCCGACATCGACATCACCGCCGAGCCGATGGAGGTGGGGCCCACCACCCACTACGTCATGGGCGGCATCCGGGTGGACGGCGACACGCAGATGTCCACCGTCCCCGGCCTCTTCGCCGCCGGCGAGTGCGCGGCCGGCCTGCACGGCGCCAACCGGCTGGGCGGCAACTCGCTCAGCGACCTGCTGGTCTTCGGCAAGCGCGCGGGGGAGCACGCGGCCGCGTTCGCGCGCGAGAACGGGGCGGGGAACGCCAACGCGGCGGACGCGGACGAGGCCATGCGGCTGGCGCTGGCCCCGTTCGACCGCGGGACGGCGGGTGAGGGCGCCTACCAGGTGCAGCACGACCTGCAGGAGATGATGCAGGACCTGGTGGGCATCGTGCGGCGCGAGGAGGAGATGGAGCGCGCGCTGGAGGGGCTGCGGGCGCTGAGGGCGCGCGCCGAGAAGGTGGGCGTGGGCGGCAACCGGGAGTACAACCCGGGGTGGCACACGGCGCTGGACCTGGGGAACCTGCTGACGGTGAGCGAGGCGGTCACCCGCGGCGCGCTGGAGCGCCGGGAAAGCCGCGGCGGCCACTTTCGCGACGACCATCCGGAGAAGGACGAGGCGTACGGGTCCTTCAACCTGGTTCTGAGAAAGGGCCCGGACGGGGAGATGCAGATGACGCGCGAGCCCATTCCGCCGTTGCCGCCCGAGCTGCGGCAGATCATCGAGGAGAACCGATGAGCACCACGGGCCAGCGCCCGGTCCGCCGCGACGGCGGAGACGTGGCGGCGGTCGGTCCGCCCGTCGTGTCCGCCCTGCGGAGCCGCCACCTTTGACGAAGCCGCTTGCCGGTCCCGGCAGGGGCCGCACGACCCGCGCGAGGCCGTCGGACGATCCACATGGAGGTGCACGCATGGACCGCTTCGAGGCACGTCTTGGCGCTGGCATCCGCTGGTTCACGGTCGCCGCGGTGGCGCTGGTGCTCGGGCTCGCCGCGTACGCGCTGGCGCGGGGGGAGGCGTGGACCGCGCTGGGGCTCGTCGGCGGCCTCGGACTCCTTTCGCTCCTCTCGGTGCGTGGCTACGGGGTGGACGGCAGGTACCTGCACGTACTCCGCCCCGGGTGGAGCACCCGCGTCGCCCTCGACGACCTGGTGGAGGTGGAGCCCGCGCCGGACCTGATCCGGCGGTCGTGGTCGCTCTGGAGCACGCGCGGGCTGTTCGGCACGGTGGGGGTGCTGCACCTCCGGGGCGGCGGCCGCGTCCGCGCGTACGTCACCGACCCGCGCGCCACGCTGCTCCTGCGCTTCCGCGGCGGCCGCCAGGTGGCCGTCTCGCCGGTGCGCCCGGAGACCTTTTCGGCCGCGCTGACGGGAAGCCTCGCGGCCCCCGCGCTGGAGGTCCCGCAGTCGCCGCGCGCCCTCCCTCTGCGTACGGTCACCCCCGAACGGCACGGCCGGACGGCCGTGCGCGATGTGGAGGACACCGGTGCAGCAACGCTGAAGCAAAACGGGGGTGGTGGCCGGGGTGGCTCGAGCGCTGCCCCGGGTGAGATGCAGATGACGCGCGAGCCCATTCCGCCGCCGCCGCCCGAGCTGCGGCAGATCATGGAGGAGAACCGATGAGCACCACGCAAACCCAGGCGGGGCGCGCCACGGCCGACGGGCTGCAGTCCGTGCGCGCCGGCGCCGCCGCGGCCGCGAAGAGCGACCGCACCGCATCGTCCGTCCGCCGCAGCGCCACCTTTCGCGTCTGGCGCGGCGACGCGGCCGGCGGCGCGCTGCACGACTACACCACCGAGGTGAGCGAGGGGATGGTGGTGCTGGACGCCATCCACCAGATCCAGGCGGACCAGGCCAACGACCTGGCGGTGCGGTGGAACTGCAAAGCGGGCAAGTGCGGCTCGTGCTCGGCCGAGGTGAACGGCATGCCGAAGCTGATGTGCATGACGCGGCTGAACGACCTGGACCTGGAGAAGCCGGTCACGGTGGAGCCGATGCGCACCTTTCCTCCGCTGCGCGACCTGGTGACGGACGTCTCGTGGAACTTCGAAGTCAAGAAGCGGCTGAAGCCGTTCAAGCCCCGCCCGCCCGACGCGCCGGACGGCACCTGGCGCATGGCCCAGCGCGACGTGGACCGGGTGCAGGAGTTCCGCAAGTGCATCGAATGCTTTCTGTGCCAGGACGTCTGCCACGTGCTGCGCGACCACCACAAGCACGCCGAGTTCATCGGCCCGCGCTTCCTGGTGCAGGCCGCGGCGCTGGAGATGCACCCGCTGGACGTGGAGGACCGGGTGACGGAGCTCAAGGAGGCGCACGGCATCGGCTACTGCAACATCACCAAGTGCTGCACGAAGGTGTGCCCCGAGCACATCACCATCACCGACAACGCCATCATCCCCCTCAAGGAGCGGGTGGTGGACCGGCACTACGATCCGCTCGCCAGGCTCGTGCAACTCGTGATGGGGAGGAAGCGATGATCCGCGTGGTGCACCTGTTCGATGTAAAGCGCGGCGTGGCCGAGCGGGACTTCATCGAGTGGCTCGACACCGGCCTGTCCGCCGCGGCCAAGCGCTTCGGATGCTCGGACCGCAGCACATGGCTGCTGGCGGACGGGTTCGAGGGCAGCTACACGCACCCCCGCCCCGTGCACAACCGTCCCAAGTACGTAAACGAGGCGTACTGGCCCGACATGGAGGGCCCGCGCGCCTTTCGCGAGTGGCTCACGACGGATCCCGACGGACGCGCCATGCACGACCGCTGGTTCAGCTGCGTGCAGAACCACACCGTACTGCGCTACGTGCGTGGCTGGGCGCGCGTGGACCCGGACGAGTGAGGCAGAGATCTGACAATCTGTAGGATCGACAGTTCGAGCTGACGAGGACTCCGTCCGAAGATCAGCGCGTAGTGGAGCATGCGGCGATACGAGAATATACGGCCAGCCCGACTCCGCGTTAGAGCAGGCGTCCCTCGGCCGAACTTTTACCTCAGGACGCGATGGACTTACCGGGCGAGGAGTGGCCGTACCACCTCATCAACGTGCTTGTCGTCTGCGGGATCGCGGTGCTCTGCGCGTTCGCGTGGCGATGGGCGGGCACCGAAAAGCCCGTGCGGGCACAGTGGCGGGGACTCTTCTTCTGGTGGACCGCGGCGGTGGTGCTGGTGCTGGCGCGCGAACCCTTCCTCATGTTCGTCGCTCGCCAGGGCCTCACGCTTCCCGGAGCCGACTGGAAGCACGTGCCTGCTCCCGCCGATCCGGTGGAACTGGTGTTTTTTGTGCTCCTTGGCGGTGGATATAGCGCGTTGCTGCTCGGAGTGATTCTGGCTGCGCCAACCGCCACCGCGCGCACGCTGGCACGGGGTGCGGCACGCCGGTGGCGACACGCCTGAGTTCGGATCGTGGCGGAACTCGATCCCGCGATCCTGAACGCGGGGCTGGACCTGGCGATGGAGTTCGGGCCCAACTGGATGCAGCCGATCCAGGCCCGCCTCGCGGCGAGGCATCCGCGGCTTTCCACCGAAGCGCTGGACGCGTACGAGGCCGCCTGCCGCGAGACCATGACGTGGGCGCACCTGCGAGTGCCGGAACACTGGAACGCCGTGGGGGGTGACGAGGCGGAGGCGTTTCGCCGCTTCAAGGTGCAGGTGCTGACCGCGTACCCCTGGATCTCAGGAAAGAACCTCAAGCGCCTGTGGACGCAGGGCCGCTACTACGCCTCGAAGGACGGGCTGCTGGAGTGAGCTGCATCTGCGCGCCGGCACCGACGCTTGGCGCGCGAGGCTCTCGGTGCCGGCACCCATCCTCCGCGCGTCAGGAGCTGCCGCGGCCCGCCGAATCCCCGATCTGCTCCGTTGCCGATGCTGATCGACTACGCCGAAGAGCCCGGGCTCTCCGCGGATGACTTCCTGGGGCTGGCGCAGCGCGTCTGGCCTGGCGACTACTCGCGGGAACCCGCGCAGGCGGCGCTCGGCACGACGATCAACATCACGGCCCGCTTGGACGGAACGCTGGTCGGGTGCGTGCGCATTCTGACGGACGGATACTTCTTCGGCACAATCCCCGAGATCCTGGTCATCCCCGAGCACCAGGGGCGGGGGATCGGGCGTGCGCTGATGGAGCGCGCGTGGGAGCGCTCGCCCACCGGGCTCTTCTTCGGCGCGCAGCCCGGGAACGAAGGGTTCTTCGAGAAGCTTGGCTACACGCGCAGCATGGCCGCGTACGCCCGCCCCAGGCCACGCCCGAAGCCTCCTGGCGCCAGCACGGGTGAGTAGTTCTTTAGCCGGCGAAGCCCCCGGCATCCTGAGTCATCGGCGCTGCGCGCACCGTCGGATGAAGGCGCAGTTAGACCTCGCCCAGGCGTTTTTGGGGGAGGTGCGAGCCTGAGCGAGCGGAGGGGGCGCGGCGCGGATCCGGCCATACCTGCTGAAGGCCTGTCCGCACATCGAGCCAGCAGGTGGTGCAGTCCTACTGCAAGATCGCGCCGAAGAAGCTGCGGGCGCTGGTGGAGGATTTAAACGTCTCCCTCTCGCGTGGAGGGGCCTTCCGCCCGCTTTCTTCCCTTCTCGAGTCCAGGATGAACCGGATGGCCACACCGTTCTGCAACGACTGCCAGCGGCCCATGGAAGGCGGGTTTCTGCTGGACCACATGCACGGGGGACGCACGCCCGTGCGGTGGGTGGAGGGACCGCCGGAGAAGAGCTTTTGGGAAGGGCTGAAGCTCAAGGGCCGAAAGCAACTGGCGATGTACGCCTGGCGCTGCCCCGGCTGCTCCGAGGTGCGTCTGTACGCGCCCGAGGGATAACCGCCCACGGATGCCACTGCGGCGCGATCCCGTTGCGTACCGCGTCGTAAAACGCCTGATTAGGGCGAAGCCGCGGGGAACTCCTCGGTGCGCGGCAGTGACGGAGTGATGGCGGCGGCGTTCCGGCGTTCTTCTTTTTCTCTTCCCATCCGAAACGTATGAGCACGGTTGCGCCTGCCGCTCCCGAGACGCTGCCGCAGACCATCGAGCAGGTCATCGAGCGGCTGAACGGCATCCTGGACGATTCGCTGCGCGGCGCCCACCGCATCGGCTATTTTGCCGCGCTGTACGAGCGGGTGACCACCAACGTGCGGCGCGCGCTGGTGGCGGGGAACGTGTTCCAGGACAACCCGCGGATGGAGCGGCTGGACGTGGTGTTCGCCAACCGGTTCCTGGCCGCGTGGGATGCGCACGCCTCCGGCGGAACACCCACGCTGAGCTGGCAGGCCGCGTTCGCGCTGCTGGACGATCCGGGACCCCTCGTCGTGCAGCACCTGCTGGTGGGGATGAACGCGCACATCAACCTGGACTTGGGGATCGCGGCGGCCACGGTGGCGCGGTCGCCGCAGGCGCTGGAGTCGCTGTGGCCGGACTTCAAGACCATCAACGACGTGCTGTCGCGGCTGGTGATCGTGGTGGAGGACGAGCTGGGCCAGGTTTCGCCGCGGCTCAAGCGCATCGAAGACACGCGCCGGGGCTGGAGGACCGGCTGTTCGACTTCGGCATCGACGTGGCGCGCGATTTTGCGTGGGCGCTGGCGCAGGAGCTGGCCCGCACGCCGCCAGAGGGCTGGGATGCCGTCATCGCCCGGCGCGACACGGAGGTGGCGGTGCTGGGGCGCGCGCTGTATCCGCTGCACGGCATCCCCGGCCACGTGCAGAGCTGGATCCACGCCGCGGAATCCACCGACGTCCGCTACATGATCCAGGTGGTGGCGGAGTAAGGCCGCCGTGCGGCCCGCTGAGTGGTTGAGTGGCCAGCGATTTGCGGCGGGAAGGGTGGCCCTGCGGCGGCTCGCCGCGATCACTGCCCACCGAAGGAGTTCTGCCATGCCGCAATCATCCTCCCGATGACGCTGTTCGTGGTCGGAGTGCTGGGGTGCCTGGGGTTCGGGAGCGCACCAGGCGGTCGCGGAGCCGCGGCCGGCCGCCGCCGACACGTTCTCCAACGACGCCGTCTGTGCCGCGGCGTGCATCGCCAGGGGCAACTGGGGCGGCTACTGCAGCCTGGAGGGGAGCTGCATCTGATACCGGCTGTGATCGTCTCTCACCACATGACAAAGGATCTGCGGATGCTACGCTCGATCGACCTGCGGAAGGCCGTGTTCGGGGCCGGGGTGCTGGGATGCATGGGCTTTGGGAGCGCGCAGGCGTTCGCGGCGCCCGGTCCCGCCACCGACGACACGCTCTGCAACGACAACGTGTGCAGCGCGGTGTGCATTACCAAGGGCTACCATTACGGGATCTGCTATACCCACTCCGGGTGCGTCTGCTACCGGCTGTACGAGTAGCCGCGTCCCCGGTCATCACGACGGAAACTCCCGCCATGCAGTTCAACCTCCCCCACGGTTTTGGGGGAGGTGCGAGCCTCAGCGAGCGGAGGGGGCGGGGCGCGGAGCCGGCCAGTCGCGACCGAACCTCGCCAATGCAGTTCAACCTCCCCCAGGGGTTTTTGGGGGAGGTGCGAGCCTCAGCGAGCGGAGGGGGCGCGGCGCGGATCCCGCCACCGCAACCGAACCTCGCCCAATGCAGTTCAACCTCCCCCGGCAGTTTCGGAGGAGGTGCGAGCATAAGCGAGCGGAGGGGGCCTGCTCGAAGCGAGCAGAGGGGGCGCGGCGCGGACCCCGCCGACACCCGCCCGAGCGGACCGGTGTTTACACCCGACCCGCGCGCCCCTAGCTTGTCCTTCCGCCCGCCCGGCCCCTCGCCCGGGGAGCCGGCCCGCTGCCACACCCCCTCGGAGCCTCCGCATGACCACGCTCATCATCGTGCTCGCCGTCCTGGCCCTGCTCGTCATCTTCGGCATCGGCCTGTACAACCGGCTGGTGGGGCTGCGCTTGCGCGCGCAGAACGCCTGGTCCGATATCGACGTGCAGCTGAAGCGCCGCGCGGACCTGGTGCCCAACCTGGTGGAGACGGTCAAAGGATACGCGGGCCACGAGCGCGAGACGCTGCAGGCCGTCACCGAGGCGCGCACGCGCGCCGTGGCGGCCCAGGGCGCGGGCCCGGCCGAGCGCGCCGAGGCCGAGGCGGGGCTCACCGCAGCGCTGCGCGGGCTGACCGTGGCGGTCGAGGCGTATCCGCAGCTGCAGGCCAGCGGCGGCTTTCGCGACCTGCAGGCCCAGCTGGGGTCGATCGAAGAGGCGGTGCAGAACGCGCGGCGCTACTACAACGCCGTGGTCCGCGACCTGAACACGGCCATCATGACCTTTCCCAGCAACCTGCTGGCCGGCCCCATGGGCTTTCAGCCCCGCGAGTTCTTCGAGGCGGCGCCCGCCGAGCGCGAGGTGCCGCGCGTAAGCTTCTGATCCGACGCCGCTGATCGAACGCCGGGCGCGGACGCCTTCGCCGCGCCCGGCCCTCTCCGTCCCCGCACCCGCATCCCCATGCGCCGCGCACTCCTCCTGATCGGCGCGCTGCTCCTGGCGCTCGCCCCGCCCGCGGGCGCCCAGAGCGGCGACAGCGTGATCGTCATCCACGGCTACGACACCGAGCTGCTGGTGCAGCCCAACGGCGTGCTGGACGTCACCGAATTCATCCGCTTCGGCTTCAGCGGGCGGTGGAACGGCATTCTACGAGACCTTTCGCTGCAGCACCGCAACGCGGAGGGGAACCGGGAGAAGCTGGACCTGGAGGTGGTGTCCGTCACCGACGGGCGCGGCCAGCCGCTGCGGATGGAGCCGGAGGAGCCGGACGGGTGGACGCGGCGCCTGCGCATCTACGTCCCCGGCGCGCACGACGCGGAGCGGACGGTGGTGATCCGCTACCGCGTCAAGAACGCCATCCGCTTCTACTTTCCCCCCGACGGCGCGCAGGACGGCGCGCGCGCGTTCGACGAGCTGTACTGGAACGTGACGGGGAACGACTGGACCATGCCCATCGCCCGGGCCAGCGCCCGCGTGGTCCTGCCGCCCGGCGCGGTGCCGACGCAGTGGGCCGTCTACACGGGGTACGCGGGGAGCCGGGGCCGCGACGCGACCGTCCAGGTGGACAGCGCGCGCCGCATCGTCACCTTCACCACCACGGAGCCGCTGGCCGAGGGGGAGGGGATGACGGTGGCGGTCGGCTGGCCCCCGGGCGCCGTCGCGTCGCGGCCCACCGAGGCGGAGCACCAGGCGGCGCTGCGCGCGCACCGCCGCGCCGAGGCGCTGCGGCTGTGGCCGCTGGGGCTGCCGCTGCTGGCGTTCTGGCTGGGGCTGGGCGCGTGGCGCCGCCGGGGGCGCGATCCGCGCGAGCAGTCCATCGTGGTGGGGTACGAGCCGCCGGACGGGATGACCCCCGCGGAGGTGGGGACGCTGATCGACCATGAGGCGGAGATCCGCGACGTGGTCTCCACGCTGGTGGACCTGGCCGTCCGCGGCTACGTGGGGATCGAGGAGCGGGTGCAGAAGCACCTGTTCGGGCTCATCTCCAACACCGAGTACGTGTTCCACCTGCGCAGGCCGCGCGAGGAGTGGAGCGGGCTGGCGGCGCACGAGGAGCGCTTTCTGGACGCGCTCTTCACCAGCGCGCCCACGGCGGGCGAGGCGTGGGACGACATCCGCGCCACCTTTGCCGAGGCGCGGCGGGTGCACGAGTCCGGCGGTGAGATCGACCGGGAGGCGTTCTCCACCCGCCTTGCGCGGGCGGGGTCCCGCCCTACGGCGTCGGTGCGCCTGAGCGACCTGCAGAACCAGTTCTACCGGTCGCTCCCCGGCATCCGCGACGCCATCTACCAAAAGCTGGTGGAGCGCGGCTACTACATCCACCGCCCGGACCAGGTGAAGGCGAACTGGCTGGGGCTGGGGATCGGCACGCTGGTGCTGGGGATGGGGGGCGCCGCGTTCCTGGGCGGCGCGGAGGTGCGGTGGCTGGCTCCCTGGGCGCTGGCCGTGGGCGGCGGCGTGAGTGCGGTGGTGCTGATCGGGTTCGGGCTGCTGATGCCGGCGCGCACCCACCAGGGCGCGCGGGCGCGCGAGGCGGCACTCGGCTTCCGCGAGTTCCTGCACAAGGTGGAGAGCGACCGCTACCGCAGGATGATCACCTCGCCCGAGATGTTCGAGCGCTACCTGCCGTACGCCATGGCCTTCGGGGTGGAGAAGCGCTGGGCCAGCGCCTTCGACGACCTGTACCGCGAGCCGCCGGACTGGTACAGCGGCACCGGATACGGCCACTTCCGCGCGTCGGATTTCACCGCGCGGATGAGCACGCTCACGTCGACGGCGGGGAGCACCATGCAGTCCAGCCCCAGCTCGTCCGGCAGTGGCGGCGGCGGGTCCAGCGGCGGCGGGTCGGGAGGCGGTGGCGGGAGCGGGTTTTGAGTGCGTGAGTGCGTGAGTGCGTGAGTGCGTGGGTGAAGGCGTGAACGGGTGAACGGGTGAACGGGTGAACGGGTGAACGGGTGAACGGGTGAACG
>JAHWJJ010000484.1 GCA_019348475.1 Gemmatimonadota bacterium
TCCCGAGGCCTCCTCGAAGCCCATCACCAGCTCGACGGCATCCAGTCCGATTTCAGTGTGCCCTGGGTGCGGGCGCCCGCACGGCAGGCTCGCGGCGCAGCTCGTCCGGAGCCATGCGCCGCTGCAACTCATCCGCGTGCCTCTCCACCAAGTCCCCCCACCGGCGCCTTCTGTGGAGGCGAATCGGGGTCTACGGGTTCCGCGGATACGACTCTTCTCACCACGGTCCGGAGCGGGGATGCACGCTCCATACGCCACATCCAGCGGAAGCGCAAACCTATCGCTCGGATAGCACCTAAGAAAATGCTGTTTCATCACTTATGACCTGCGACCCCTTGCGCTCACACGCCAGCCTGCACATGTTTACGGACACACTCTATTCGCCTGCCGATCGCGGCTGATCGCGGCCGCCTATCCGGGAGCGCACGTCCGTGCATGATCCAACTCAAGCAGGCCGGCGCCGGCAAAGGTTCCGCACCTCGATGTGGATGGCAATTGCCGCGGCACTCGCGGCGTGCTCGTCGCCAAATGACCAGCCGGCGCCCACCCCTGACGCAGACCCCACCCACCGGCCGTCCAGCCTGCCCCCGGAGTTCGCCACCGTGGCGGAGTTCTGCGCCGTGCCAAGGGACACTCCCACGGCTCCGTTACCGGCTGGTTCTCGCGCCGTGAGAATCACCGCGGAAGACCGATTGGATCTGCACGACGCGCCATTCCCCTCTGCGTTGCGGTGCGCCGTGCGCACGGCCGCGGAGTGGAAGCAGTTGTGGACACTGGTCGATCCGCGCAGCACTCCGCCGCCGCTGCCCGGACAAGGCATGGTCGTGCTGGCGGCCGCGGGGATGATCGGCAGCGAGGGGCACTGGATCGACATCGACAGCGTCTGGATCAGCGGAGACACCGCGACGGTCTCGGTCCGCGAGGAGATGATCGGCGATGCCTGCCCTGCCGGACAAGTAATCATCTTTCCAGCCGCCGCCGTGCGCGTTCCGGCGGCGGCCGTCGTGCGCTTCAGGGAAACCTTGCTCGCGGGCGAACCCTGCTTCTAACCCTTTTTCGCACAAACCGCGCTCCTACACTCCGTCGCACGCGGCGGCACCCGCGCGGCCTGACCGCGCCCCTTGCTCCCCATCTCCCCAGTTATTTCCCCAATGAACTCCTTCGCAGTACGCAAGCTCGCCGGGGCACTGGTCCTGGCGCTGGCCCTGAACGCGTGTGCAGACGGCACGGGCCCCGACACCACGCGGCCGAAACCGCCGGAGCTGGGCGGCTCCGCCACCCTCGCAAACGTGGAGTGCCTGGTGGACGTACCGTCGGTCCAGGTGGTGTGTCGGATGCCGGGCCGTGGCCCGGGCGGCCCAAGCCGGGCCATTCTGGGCAGTAGCAAGATCAAGCTCGCCTCCAGCAACATCGTGAGTGACACCATGGCCGAGGAATGGCGGATGGACGTCACCTTGCAAAACCTGATGGCCGAAGCGCTGGGTACGCCCGATGGAGTACTCAGGGTGGGGAGCAAGGTATTCCATGAGAGCGGACCGACCGTGACCGCGTACAAGCAGGCGGGCGACACGGGCACCGTGACCGTGACGAACGCCGACGGCGTGGGGAACTTTACCCGGGCCCGCCAGCCGTACCACCTGTATGACACCATCCTCCCCCCGCAGGCTGTATCGGCACCGGAGCACTGGATACTGCGTGTACCGCGGACGGTGAAGACCTTCCGCCTCTCGATGATGGTCTTCGCCCCCATACCCAGCGAGCCCAAGGTGCCGGACGTGGCGCCGGACACCGTGCCCGAATCCACTTATGCGCCGGAGAAAATCTCGACGAACCTGCCGTTGATGTCGGGGACGTACGTTCGGGACGTTGTGACGGTGCTCTTCCGCCCCGGCACCTCACAGGAGGAGCGGCAGGCGGCGGTGAACTCCGTGAGCGGCACCGTCATCGGCGGTTTCGCGATCCAAGGCGATGGCGAGTACTACGTGCGCATCGCCGACGACGGGACGGCGCAACCGCTGCTGAGCGCGATTGACCAGCTGAACGCGCTGCCGCAGGTGATCGGCGCCGGTCCCGAATTCCTGGAGCCGGAAGAATCGTTCGCGTACATAAAGCCCGCCGACGGTGCCGAATTCAATGACTGGCAGATCCGCCCCGCGCTGGCCGACTCGTTCAATTGGGGGCTGGAGGCGATCCAGGCACCTCACGCCTGGGGGTGCAACACAGGCAGCACCTCCACCCGCGTGGCGGTTGTGGACCGCGGCTTTCACCTTACCCAGGTGCCTGACGTCGCTCTGAATAAGCGCTCAATCAGCGGTGAGGGCATGTGGCCGGAATCCATGGCGCACGGGGTGAACGTGTCCTCCGTGCTGGCTGCCCGCGGCAACAACGCCACGGGGATGACGGGGGTGATGTGGTACGCGGGGCTAGACCTGTTCGGGGTAGGGACCGACTCGAGGGGGAATCCCACCGTGGACGCGGTCGGGAAGTATGTAATCCGCGACGCGGTCTGGGGCCTGTCCAGGGCCATCGCGTCGGGCGCGCCGATTATCAACTTATCCATCGCGACCAGTTGGAAAACGCATAAGCCGTCGTCGTCGTCGACCGCCGACCTGCGCCGCGTGAATAGTTCCTACCGCCGGATCAAGGGATGGGTAACGTACCATGAGGTGCTTGGACGCAGGCCCCTGCTCGTGGTCGCGGCCGGGAACACGGGACACCAGTACGATACCTGGTGGTCCAGCTATCCGCGGCTGGTGGACGACTTCGAGGAGCGGGTGCTCGTGGTGAGCGCGGCCATGCAGAGCACCCAAGGGCTCGGGCTGGCCTCTTTCAGCCAGACCGGCGCCCGCGTGGAGATCGCTGCTCCCGGTGTCAATGTGGGCGTCCTGAACGCGGTGAACACAGTGACTCCCGAGATGGGAACCTCATTCGCGACGCCAATGGTGGCGGGTGTCGCGGGGCTGCTCCTCTCAATGGATCGAGCCCCTGGCCACCACCCGAAGCACGCCGCAGGAGTTCTCGTTCTGCAAGCACACGGATGTCATGGGGCGGCCGCTGGTGGTGCCCGACACGCGCGTGCA
>JAHWJJ010000115.1 GCA_019348475.1 Gemmatimonadota bacterium
CTCCCTTCCCCCACGCAGTTTGTGGGGGAAGGGCCGGGGATGGGGGGCGCTCCGCGCGCGGCAGGATGCCCGCCGCGCCGCACGAACCCAGCGCTCGAAACTGCCGGGGGAGGTCGGGCCCGGGTCGTGTGAAGGTGGCGGGTGCCGCGCGGGCTCCTTCCCGCTCGTCGCCTCGCGACTTCCCACGAAACTGCCGGGGGAGGTTGGGAAGCGCTGTTCAGGAGCGGTGGTTGTCGATGCATGGTCGCGCCACGGCGACGGAAGCATCTCCCTTCCCCCACGCAGTTTGTGGGGGAAGGGCCGGGGATGGGGGGCGCTCCGCGCGCGGCAGGATGCCCGCCGCGCCGCACGAACCCAGCGCTCGAAACTGCCGGGGGAGGTTGGGAAGCGCTCGTTCAGGAGCGGTGGTTGTCGATGCATGGTCGCGCCACCACGACGGACCAGCTCCCTTCCCCCACGCAGTTTGTGGGGGAAGGGCCGGGATGGGGGGCGCTCCGCGCGCGGCAGGATGCCCGCCGCGCCGCACGAACCCAGCGCCGCGAAACCCGGCGTGCGCGATCCACGTACGCCTGGCGCCGCGGGGGATGCGGCGCATCCGGTCGCGCATCCTCCAATCACGCTTCCAACACGACGGAGCCGTCCCATGCACACCAGGGCTGCCGTGCTTGCCGTTCTGACCTTCTACGCCGCCGCGCCGGCGCACGCCCAGGCCCCCGCGCCGCGCGCGCAGGTGATGATCCTGGGCACGCACCACATGGACAATCCCGGCCAGGACTACGCCAACCCCGCCGTGGACGACGTGCTGGCGCCGCGCCGGCAGGCCGAGATGGCCGCAGTGGCGCAGGCGCTGGCGGAGTTCCGCCCGACCCGCATCGCCATCGAGGTGCCGCCCAGCCGCGACTCCGCGGTCAACGCGCAGTACCAGGCGTACCGCGCCGGCGCCTACACGCTCACCCGCAACGAGATCGACCAGCTGGGCTACCGCCTTGCCGCCATGCTGGGCCACGACCGCGTGTACCCGGTGGACTACCGCCTGGACATGGACCTCGGCGGCGCCATGCAGTGGGCGGCGCAGAACGGCCAGGGCGAGCTGGCGCAGCGGATGGCGGCCGAGGTGCAGTCCCTGGTGGCGGAGATGAACGCGCGGATCGCCACGGGGTCCATCGGCGCGGTGCTGGCGGACGCGAACTCCGCGCGCGCGGACAGCCTGCACGGCCTCTACCTGCTGCTGGCGACGGTGGGGCGCGACACCACCTACCGGGGCGCGCGCGAGGTGGCCAACTGGTACACGCGCAACCTGCACATCTTCGCCAACGTCGCCCGGGTGGCGCAGCCTGGCGAGCGGGTGCTGGTGATCGTGGGCAGCGGCCACGGCACCCTGCTGCGGCAGTTCACCGACGAGTCGCCGGACTTGGAGCTGGTTTCGGTGCAGCCGTACCTGGCCCGCTTCGCCACGCCGGCCGCGTCGCCCTGAACTGCGCCCGGGGGGCGATGCATGCCGGCGCGCGGCGCGCGGGCTCCTTGCCGGAGCGCCGCGCCCCGCTCACCTTTCCGGCGGGTTCCTCCCCCTCCCCCCAGAGCGCGACATGAAGCCGTCCCTGGACCGGACCCTCAAGCTGCTCTGGCTGGTGATCGGGGCGCTGCTCCTGCTGTTTCTGCTGGCGGGCGGCGTGATGGTCCTGTCGCAGGTGATCGCCAACGCCGGCGCGGGGCGAGAAGCGGCGCGCGTCGCCGGCGAGTCCCGCCCCGCGCGCGAGGAGCCGCGCGCCGTCCGCTACGGCATGCCCATGGCCGTCCGCGGCACCGACACGCGCATCGTGATGGTGACCCGCGGGACCGCCGAGACCTACGCGTCAGGGCCCGACGGCGGATCTGCCACCGGGGGCAGGCGAATGTCCGGCGCGGAGGTGAACGTGATGTTCGTGGATGCGGCCGGCGCGCGGCTGCTGCTGGACCGGCCGGCGCACGTCCGCCAGGTGGACTACGCCGCGCCGGATGGGAACGAGCCGGCGCGGGAGTTCATCGCGTACGTGCTGGCGCTGGACGACACCAACGGCAACGGCAGGCTTGACGAGCGGGACGCCGTGGCGCTGTACGCGTCGGACCTGGACGGCCGCAACCTGCGTCCCGTGCTCAGCCCGCCGCTGCGCTACCGGTCCCACGGCGCGCTGGGCCCCTCGCGCATGCTGGTCTACGCGCTGCAGGGCCCCGCTGCCAGCGAGGACGAAGCCGGCATGGCGCAGCGCGCCTTCGTCTACGACGTGCGCTCGGGCCAGCTTTCGCCCCACGCCGAGATAAACGCGGCGGCGGAGCGGGCGGCCGAGATCCTGCGCCGCTGACCGTCATCGATTCCATCGAACCAGAGCCCCCGGAGGCCGGATGGCGCGTGCGACCTGGAACGGCGCCGTGATCGCCGAGAGCGACCAGTACGAACTGGTGGAGGGGAACGTCTATTTTCCTCCGCACACCGTACGGCGCGAATACCTGCGCGAGAGCGGAACGCACACGGTCTGCGGGTGGAAGGGCACCGCCAGCTACTACGACGTGGTGGTGGATGGAAAGGCGAACGCCGATGCCGCCTGGTACTATCCCGACCCGATGGACGCCGCCGAGAACATCCGCGACCATGTCGCCTTCTGGAAAGGAGTAGAGGTGGTGCGGTAGCCCCAGCGCAGGGAGCCCGCGGCTCCGCCGCCTGCGCGCATCACACCCCGGTGGAATCCGGCAACGGAGATGGTCAGTTCCGTCCTGCGCAGTTCCAGGAATCCGATCCGCCCCTGGTACACCAACTGCCATGACAGAGATGAAATTGGAGGCAGCGCTGGCGCGTTTGCTCCAGGAGGCGCTGCGTGATCCGGAGCGGCGCGGGCAGGCCTTGCGCGCTTTCCAGGACACGGTGGCGGACACGCCCACATCGGCTGAGGCCGGCAAGGAACAGATTTGGACAGTGCTCGACGACCTTTCGATCGACCTGGAGTTCTACGAGTCCAATCCCGGCTATCGAGCCGCCAGCCAGAGCTACTACGGAGACGAACGCCTGGAGGAGCTTCTGCGGGCGGCGCTGGCGGAGCTCGACAGACTCGGCCTGGAAGCGGATTCCGTCTGAGCGCGTCACGGCCAAGGCACCCGACCAGATCTCGGGCCCACATCGCAGGGCAGCACTGCTCCCCCGAGCAGCGACATTTCCCGCAGGCATCGGTCCTGATCCCGTACGCGAGAAAAAAGCAGCCTTTCATCGTAACGAGTCGCCGTGATGCATGCGCCCTACCTGCTCGCCAGCGGTCTATCGGGAGAGGATTTTGGCCCCGATACCCGGATCGTCCATATGCCCTCGGACGTCGCGGGCAAGCGGGAACTGCTCGAGTACATGGCCGAGCGTCTGGATTTTCCTGCGTACTTCGGGTACAACTGGGACGCGCTCTCCGATTGCCTCAAGGATCTGGCGTGGGTCCAGGAGCGCCGCGTCGTGCTGGTCCATGCATCGCTTCCACGAAGGCTGGGAGAGGCCGATCTCAAGACCTACCTGGACGTTCTTGCCGATGCGGTGCTCGACTGGCGCGAGTCCGGTGAGGCGCATGAACTCATCGTCGTATTCGCGGCCGCGGATGGGGCCCTCATCCGTGCGCTCACCGGCTGGCCCTGGAACTGATGGACGAGCCCACGTTCGAGCGCTACTTCGTCGCCCACGCGCGGAGCGCCTGGACGGGGACGCAGACCGTGAGCGCGCGTGGGCTGAGATGGACGAGATGCTTCGCGGCGCGGGAGAGATCACGCACGTGGTGGCCTCAGACGCCCTGCTGGAGGGCCCGTGGTCAGGGCGCGCGGTTGCGCCTGGCCCGCTCCGCGCGCGCCTCGCGGCCATGCTGCTGGATTGGCCGGGGGATGAGGACGGCTTCTGCTTCTCCGAGCACTCGATCGCGGAGTGGAGCGCCGCCATCGGCCCGTTGCATCCCTGCTCGGCCGCCGACCTCCGGGCTCAGGCGCCCTGACCATGATCGAGACCGCTGAAGAATTCGTCAGGCTGCGCACCAGCGACGATCCGGCGGAGTACCGGCGGGCCGCCGCCGATCCCGCGCCCCAGGCGGTCTGGTTCGAACTGGTGGAGCGGTATCCGGAGATGCGTTTCTGGGTCGCTCAGAACAAGACGGTGCCGCACAGCGTGCTGGAGCGCCTGGCGGCCGATCCCGATCCGGACGTGCGGAGCATGGTGGCCCGAAAACGCAAGCTGCAGCCCGCGCTGATGGCCCGGCTTGCGGATGATCCCAACGACGGCGTCCGCCACGGCGTGGTCTGCAATGCATCGTGTCCGCCGGACATCCTGCGCCGGTTGGCAAGCGACCGCTGGAGCACGGTGGCGGAAGAGGCGCGGGCGCGGCTGGAAGACCTCTCTGACGATGGATGACAACCGCACGACCTGGCGCGTGACGGCACGGAAACGGGGGGCGCACGCGTCGCGCGTGCGCCCTCTTCAGCTTCCGTGCTTAGAGGCCGTCAGTACCCGGTGACCGCGCGGTAGGCGTTGATCAGCCCGTAGCCCTGCTCCGAGTGCCGGTTAGGGTAGTACGCGGCGGTCTGGTGCAGGCGTGCGCGCACCTGGTTGCGCGTCATGGTGCTGTTGCGCGACCACACCAGCGCCGCCACCGAGCCCACTACCGCCGTCGCGTTGGAGCTGCCACCCATCCCCACCACGTGGCCCGTGTACTGCCCCGTGCTGGGGACGTCCAGGTACGCCGTAAGCTCCACCTCGGCGCCGCGGTGGATGCCGCACGGCACGCCGCCGCCCGGGTAGGTGATCCCCGTTACCGCCACCACCTCGGGCATGTCTGCCGGGAACACCACGTTGCTGTCCAGAATGCCGTCGCCGCACCCCGAAGTGCCCGCCGCGCCAAAGAACAGCACCGGGTGGTTGTAGTGCCAGTACTCGATCTCGTCAGAAACCTGCCACCACCAGTTCAGCGACTCCCAGGCCATCACCGCGATGCGCGAGCCGTTCTGCATCGCCGTGCGCACGCCGTACTTGGCGTCGCTGCTGCTGACGGCGGCCACGCCGCTGGCGTGCCGCACGCTCACCAGGTTGGCGCGGTAGGCCACGCCGCCCACGCTGCGCCCGTCCCACGGCGCCGCGATGATGCCCGCCATGCGCGTGCCGTGGCCGCACTCGTCGTACGCGCTGGACTGCGACGAAACCTTCAGGAACTTGATGGTGCGCCCGTAGCTCTCGCCCGACGCGAAGGTGCTGGTGAACTGGCCCTGCCCCGACGAAAGGCCCGTGTCGATCAGGCCGATGGTGACGCCCGCGCCGGAGCTGTAGCTCCACGCCGCGGGAATGTTCATCCCCGTGAACTTCTGCGAGTAGATGTCGCTGCTGGAGGTGTACTGCCGGTCGCCCGTCCACGCGCTGCCGTACCCGCATCCGCCCACGCCCGCGAACGCGTGCAGGTCGTCCGCCACCATCACCGGTTCCACGTAGTCCACGAACGGCAGCCTGCGCACGGCCGCCAGCGCGCCCGCATCGGCCAGCCGCACCTCCACGGTCGGCAGCAGCTCGTCCACCCGCATCAGCTGCACTCCGCGCTGCGCCAGCACCGCCGCGCGACCCTGCGTCCACGCGGCCCTGCCCACCAGCACCTGGCCGCGCCACACGCCGCGGGCGGCGCCGGGGGCCTTCAGGCCCACGACCGCGTGTCCGCCGCTCTCCTGCACGAACCGCCACAGCTCCGCGTCGCTCGTTTCTACGAAGGTGCCGGCGCGCTGCTGCTGGCGCGTGGGGATCTGGCTGCTGGCCTGCGCCAGCGCCGGGTCCAGGTCCGGTGCGCCGGGGCCGGTGGGTGCGCCGTCGGAGCAGGCGGCCAGCACGGCCAGGGCCAGCACCGCGGGGGTGAGCGGACGGATGGGCATGGGCATCCTTAAAAGAAGGAGAGCGGGAATGGCGCCGGCGCGCGATAGCCGCGGAGCGCCGGTGCAGGCCGCAGTTGTGGGATGGAGCGGATGGAGAGTAGCGCGCACCTCTTTCCGTCGCAAGTTACGCGTCATCGCATTCCATGCGCGCACCCGCGTCCTCGGTGATACGGCGAGCGCGCTTCCTGTGTCCTCGGCCACGGCACGACCGGGAACAACGGCCGGCGGATTCCTCCGCCGAGGAACGATCGGTCCTGAGATTCGTGGATACGCGGGATGCCGGTAGCCACCACGATCGCGGCGGCAGCATCTTGGGCTGAGTTCAGCCCAGGCTCGCACCCGGAGGAACCACGTTCAAGTCGATGACAGCCGGATATCTCTGTAAGCCCTTGCCGGACTGAGATATGCAGCATCATCTACTTACATTAGCCGGACAGTACTGAGGAGGCGGGCAGCTTCGTCATCATCTTCGTCGAACCAGTCCAGGAAACGGAGAAGGGATATCGGTTGGCCGGCAGAACTTCCCCGTCACCAGGTCAGCACGATCTTGCCGAAGCTGGCGTTCTCCTCCATCCGCTCGTGGGCGGTGCGGATGGCGTCGAAGGGGAACACCGAGTCGATCACCGGCTTGATGCGGCCCGACGAGACCAGCGGCAGCACCGCGTTGGAGAACTCGCGGGCCAGCGCGATCTTTTCCTCCAGCGGCCGGCTGCGCAGCACGGTGCCGAACAGGTGGATGCGGCGGCGCAGCAGTAGCCCCAGGTCCACCTGCACCTTGCTTCCCGCCGTGGTCCCCACGAGGACCACGCGCCCGCGCAGGGCCACCACGCGCAGCGAGGCCTCCAGCAGCTTGCCGCCGACCAGGTCCAGCACCGCGTGCACGCCGCTGCCGTAGGTGGCCTGGTTCACCGCCTCGGCCAGGTCCTCCTTCGACGTATCCACCCCCACCTCCAGCCCCATCTCCGTGGCGCGCTTCAGCTTGGCCGCCGTACGGGAGGTGCCGATGACCGTGGCCCCGGCGGCGCTGGCCAGCTGCAGCGCGGCCGTCCCCACGCCGCTCCCCACGGCCAGCACCAGCAGCCGCTCGCCCACGGTAAGGTCCAGCTGGCGAAACAGGGCGTCGTACGCGGTCAGAAACACCTCGGGAACGGCGGCCGCCTCTTCCCAGCTCAGGTTCTGCGGGATGCGGATCCCCTCGCGCTCGTGCACCACCACGTATTCGGCGTGCCCCCCGCCGCCCACGATCCCCATCACCCGGTTGCCCACGGCCCAGAGGCCCGCCCCCTCCCCGACCGCATCCACCTCTCCCGCGTACTCCAGCCCGGGGATGTCCGCCGGCGCGCCGGGCGGGGCGGGGTAGTTGCCCCGCCGCTGCAGCAGGTCAGCGCGGTTCAGCGCGCTGGCGTGCACGCGCACGCGGATCTCGCCCGGCCCGGGCTGCGGGACGGGCCGGTCCTGCAGCGACAGCACCTCCGGCCCGCCCGGCTTTCCGATCACCACCGCCCGCATCAGCGTCCGCCCCCCGCCTGCGCCGCCGCGCGTCCCCGCAGGAACGCCTGGATCCCGCGCAGGTGCGCGTCCGCCAGCCGCTCCACGAAGGCGGGGTCGCGCAGCGCGGCCTCCTGCTCGGGGATGGGCATGAACAGCGACTCCGTGAGCACGGCGGGAAGCCAGGTGGGCCGCGCCAGCGCCAGGTTCTGCTGCCGCGCGCCGATGTCCGGGATGCGCGTCACGGCCACGATCTCGCGGTCCAGGTCGCGGGCCAGCGCCGCCGCGAACGGGTGGAAGTAGTACACGCTGGTGCCGTGCGCCCGGAACGGGTTGGCCCCCTCGCCGAACGCGTTGTTGTGCACGGAAACCAGCAGCTCCGCGCCCCGGTCCACGGCCAGCTGCACCCGCGCCCGCAGTTCCTGCGCGGCGTTGGTGGAGCTCACCAGCCCCTCGCGCCCCGTGCGGGTGAGGATGACTTCGGCGCCCGCCGCGCGCAGCTTTTCCGCCAGCGGCAGCGCGATGGCCAGGTTGGCGTCGCCCTCGTACAGCCCCGTGGGCCCCGTGGCGCCGGCGGGGGGGTGGCCGGGGTCGATCAAAATGCGCCGCCCGCGCAGCGGATTGGAGGGGTCGATGGCCGGGGGGCGGCGGATGCGCACCACCAGGTCGCCGTTGGCCTCGTACCACGCCTTGTACCCCCACACACCGCCGGCCAGGTTGAGCGCGACCCGGGTGGAGCCGTCCGCCGCCGTCTGCTGGGCCGCGCGGAACCAGCCGCCGAACGGCGCCCGCGGCGCCAGCGTGCCCCCGGTGGCGCCGTAGACGGTCACGGTGGCGCCGGTCTCCGATGTCTCCACCAGGAAGGGGCGTCCGCCCGCGCGCAGCCGCAGGTCCAGCCCCTCCGCGGCCGGGGTGATCGCCCCGTCCACCTGGCCCGGCGGGGGCGCCGTGGTTTCCGCCAGCGACAGGGCGGACGCGTCGATCCACGCGTCGGTGCCGCCGTCCAGCCGCACGCGGTACTGCTCGCCGCGCCGCTCCGCCACCGCCAGCCGCGCGCCGCGGGGAAAGAACCAGCGGTAGGGGCCGGTGGGGGTGGGGCGGGCGTAGATGGCGTCGGAGCCGGTGGCCAGCGTGTCCGCCCCGCCGGTCACCGTGCCCAGGCGCGCGGCGGCGTACACCTGGTTCGCCGAGGCGGTGTTGACGCCGGCCGCTGCGCCGGTGGAGGGCGCCGCGTACGAGACCGTCTCCCGCACCTCGCGGCCGCCCGCCTGCGCGCGCAGCCGCCACGCGCCGTCGCGGGGCGTGGGCAGGTACGCGATGAAGGCGCCGTTGGGAGCCACGGGGACGGCCGTCCCGTTGATCTCCAGCGCCGCCTGCCCGGTCCCCACGCTGCCGTAGATGAAGGTGGAGTCCACGCTGGGGCGCCCCTGCGTGGGGCCGGGGTGGATGACGCGGATGGCCAGCGCCCCGTCCACCGCGGGGATGGGCGGGAGCGCGGGGCTGACCGGCTGGTAGACCAGGCGCTCGATGCGCCCCCCGCCGATGCGCAGGGTGTCGGCGGGGGCCGGCCCGGTGGACGGGCCCGCGGGCGCGCACGCGGCCACGGTCAGCAGCGCGAGGGCTGCGAGGTTGCGATGCATCTCTGGCTTTCGGGACGGGTGAACGTGGCGGGGAGGGAGCACGCCCCCGCCTCAGCGGTTCTTGCGCGTGCCCCCCACTGCAATCTGCGGGCAACTCCGTTTTCAGAGGAGAAGAGGAGAGCATCCCACGCGCCCGGCGGTCGGGGCGGGCGCCGTGATCGAGCACTGCGGCGGGCACCCCGCAGGCCCCCTCCGCTCGCTGAGGCTCGCACCCCCCCCGAAACTGCCGGGGGAGGTTGAACGGGCGCCGTGACCGTGCACTGCGGCGGGCACTCAGCCGGCCCCCTCCGATCACTGAGGCCCGCACCTCCCCCCGAGACTGCCCGGAGAGGTTGAGCGGGCGCCGGATCGCGGATAGAAACGTCTCCGGGCAGGCGTCCGCCGAAGCGCCAAGCACCAGCACAGGTGAGTAGATTCCTCAGTCGGCGTTGAACATCCAACACGGGCGAAAGATCGCGAACGCCTCCTTCGGAATGACACTTTCGGCTTTCCGCTCAGCAGCTCCGAAACGGCGAATCCCCCGCCCTCCAGGTGGAGGACGGGGGATCAATGGTGGCACGCGTGACGCTGCGGATCAGACCGGACTCTTCCTGCCAGATGAACGGACTCCCCCCAGGGTTCGAGCTTCAGCGCACCCGTGGCCCGCGCACTGGAGGGTCGTGTTTTGCCGTCCCCAAGTAGTGCCGCAATTCAAAGTCAGGCTCCCTTTGAAGTGGTGTCGCGCCGCTGTACGCCGTTGTCCAAGCTTCACCTGAAGGTGCTTGGAAAGTAATCGTTCGCTGAGCCTCCGGGCGTGCGAAAAACCCTTTGGAAATGATCCCCATCCCGGTCGTTACGATGTACTCGGTCCCATCGTCGTTACGCCAGGTGCGCTGAGCATTCATCACGGCCTCCTCAACTGAAGTGCCTCACACGTCCAGGTTGCGGACGTAGCGGGCGTTCTGCTCGATGAACTGGCGGCGGGGCTCCACCTCTTCGCCCATCAGCCGGGTGAACACGTCGTTCGCCTCCACCGCGTCGTTCACGTCCACCTTCAGCAGCGTGCGCGCGTCGGGGTCCATGGTGGTCTTCCACAGCTGCTCGGGGTTCATCTCGCCCAGTCCCTTGTAGCGCTGCACGTGGATCCCCCGCTCGCTCTTGCCATCCCCGTCGCCGTTGCCGCGAAAGCGCGCGAGGATCTCGTCGCGTTCGGCGTCGCTGTACGCGTAGTGCTCCTGCTTTCCCTTCTTGACCAGGTACAGCGGCGGCTGCGCGATGTAGATGTACCCCTCCTCGATCAGCTGCCGCATCTGCCGGAAGAAGAAGGTGAGCAGCAGGGTGCGGATGTGGCTGCCGTCCA
>JAHWJJ010000116.1 GCA_019348475.1 Gemmatimonadota bacterium
CTTGTGGTCCACGCCGCGCCCCGAGTACGGCGTGGTCACCAGCCCCTCGGTGACGGACGCGCAGGGGCAGGCCAGCGCGCGCTGGACGCTGGGCACGCTCGCGGGAACGCAGGTGGCGCAGGCCCAGGTTCCCGATGTGGGGATGACCGTGGGCTTCGACGGCAACGTGACCGCCGGTGCCCCCTCGCGGCTGTACGTGGTGCCCGGGGACGTGGGCTACGTCGCGCAGGCGGGCGACGTGATCGACGTGCGGTACACCGTGGCCGACCAGTACGGCAACCGCGTGCCGGGCGCCACGGTGACCGTTGCTCCCTCGCACGGCAGCGCGTCCCCCACCACCGGGCAGACCGACGCGGACGGCTACCTGCACGTGGCGTGGACCCTGGCGCCCATCCACCTGGAGGGCGCGAACTTCGTGAGGGCGGTGATGACCGCCACCTCGCCCGGCACGCAGGCCGACGCAAGGACGCCCCTGGCGACGTCGGTCACCGTCAGGCACGGGCCCGTGGCCACCATCGTCATCATCCCCGACGAGCGGACGGCCGCCGCGGACCAGCCCGTAACCTTCTTCCTGGGCCTGAGGGACGCGTACGGCAACCGGTTTTCGCTGGATGAATTCGCCGGATGCACGATCCAGTGGAGCGCCCCGCCCCCCGCGCAGCTCACACCCGGGCGGGGGAGCCTGGCTCAGCAGCTGGAGATCAGGAGCACCAGCTCCGTCACGGTTGCGGCGACCTGCGGCTCGGCCTCGGACACTGCCGAGCTCATCATCCAGTAGGGCACCGCCGAAGCTGGAAGAGGCGCCGCGGATCGGATTCACCCATGGGGCCTCTCCTACTCTCGCCCCCCTCACCCCGTCAGCGCGGCAGGACCAGCAGCCCCTGAAGGTCGCTGACGCGGATTGCAGGGGCATCCCGCCGGCGATCCCCGGGGCCGCCCACGCCCACCTGCGTCACCAGCAGCTGCGCGCGCAGGGCGCCGGACGCGTCGCGCAGGGGGAGGAGCGCTTCGGCGGGAGGGATCACGGCGCCGCGCCCGTCCCAGGGGGGCTCGCACTCTGCCGCAGCCCCCTCCAGCGTCCGCCGGATCGGCGAAAGGTCGGCGGACGCGCTCCATCCATCCCCGTCCACCAGCACGCGGTCGTCCTCCACCCGCAGCCGCAGCCGTGCGGCGCCCATCCGCGCCGCCGCGGTGTCCCCCGCCCGCAGGACCACGTGGCGCACGGCGCCGCCCATCACCCCCGCCACAGCGCCCTCCCACGCGATCTCGGCGACGACGTGGGGGGCCGGCCCGCAGGCGCCGCGCACGCCGATGCGCTCGGCCATCCGCCAGGTGGCGCGCAACGTGTCCGGCACCGCCGGGACCACCGCCCGCAGCGCGTCCACGCCGTGCGCATCCACCAGGTACCGCGCGCCTGCGTCGATCCGCGTGTAGAGCGCGCTGTCCACCGTCACCGGGTCCCGCGGCAGGCGCCGCGGGTCCACGCCCGCTTCGGCGAACGCCGCGCGCAGCCGCGCCGTCTGGTCACGGCGGGCAACGGCGGGCGCACTCCATGGCCCCAGCGCGGAGATCAGCAGCACGGCCGCAAAGACGGTGGGGACGGCGGTCAGCAGCGGCGGCCGGCGGCGGACCAGGCGCACCGTCCCCATCACCCGCACCACGCCGATGGCGGTGACGATGGCCAGCCGCACGTAGCGGAACTCCGTCCACCCGTACTCCTGCAGCCGGGCGACGAGCGCCCACGCGGCCAGCGGCACCAGCGGCAGCAGCAGCGCGGGCACGGCGCGCACGAGCGTCGACAGCCCGCGGTGCTCGTCGTCCCCGTGCACCGGCTCCAGCAGCACCGCCCCGAGCAGCCCGATGAGCCCCGCCGCGATCACCAGCGGCGACACCAGGTTGCGCGGCAGCTCGCCCGTGACCAGCACGCGGGCGGCGTAGGCGTACAGGATCAGCAGGTAGACCACGAGCACCGGCGCATACAGCCATCGCCCCAGCCGACTGACGGCCTCGGGCACCCCGGCCTCCGCGGGCGCGAACAGGCGGTGGATGCCGCCCACGAAGATCCATGGCGCGAAGGCGAAGAACACCGCCCCCGCGAGGTCGGTGTACAGGTGGTCCGGCCCGGACAGGTCGAACAGTGACACCACCGCTGCCACCGCGCCGGCCAGCAGGGCGTAGAGCGCGATCGAGTACAGCCCGATCCCCACCACGCGGACGGTGACGCGCCACGCGAACGCCCACTCCCGACGGCGGTCGCGCCCGCCCGGGGGGAGCGCGGGGGTCAGCACCAGGAGAAGGATGGCGCAGGCGGCCAGCAGCGCCCACCGCCACCCATCCGCCGCGCGGTGGTCGCGCAGGGCGAAGGCGCCGAACGCCGCGCAGGCTGCCAGGACGGTCGCCGTCCCCGCCCATCGCGCCGCCGCGGAGACCACGCCGCGCGCCCGCAGCACGCTCAGCGCGAACACCAGCGGAAACGCCAGCGCGATGGAGGCCGCCAGCCGGGCGAACTCCTCGTCGGTGAAGCCCTTGCTGCGCACCTGCACGGAGAGGGCGACGGCCAGCAGGACGCCCAGCGCCACCTCCACCGGCGCGGCGGAAAAGGCGGCGCGCGCGTCGGCCGCGTATGCGCGCAGGGTGCGGGTCAGGGGGCTGGGCAAGGAGGGCGGGCGGGGGAGGGGAGATGGGCGGGGGCGCGGCGGGGGCCGCCCCCGGGCGCCGAGGATCGGACGGCGTCAGGCGCGGCCGCAGAACGCGGGGGTGGAGAAGACCTCCGTCACCACCACGCGCATGCCCTGCCTGACCAGGTACTCCGACGCGCCGTAGCGGGGCGAGCCGGGGTGCCAGTTGTACGTCTACCCCAGCCGGGTCCACGGGTATCCCGGCCGCCGGCGGTCCTCGTCGGCGCGCGGGTAGCCGTCGGGCATCTTCCACGCGAACAGCATCTGCCCCGCCTTCCACGCGATGTGCGCGCTGTCCACGCCGGGGGGAAACCCCAGCCTGCACCCGGGCTCGCGCGCCTGGACGACGGAGCAGGGGGTGCGGGTGTCGATCCGGGGTCCACCGTCGGCGCCGCGGCCGTCGCCGCGCGGACGATCCGCGGCAGAAGTGGAGGGTGCATGGCCAGAGGCGGAGAGGATCGGTGAGACGGGATAGGATCGTGTGTCGTGCGCCCCGCCGCAAGGAGGGCCCGGCTCCGCCGCCCTACGCCCCGCAACCGCTGGATTCCGGGAGGGGGGCCGCCGCCTGCGCGTGCGTGCGCGCGGGAGCGGGATGGCCGATTTTCACCGGCCGCCTTCCGCGCATTCCGCAGGCGCGCGTTCGACCCTATTCTTGTAGTAGCCCGATACCGCTGCACCGCCTGAGGAGCCGCCCTTCCGCCGCTCCCTGACGCCCTTCCCTCCCCCGCTCTCCATGCGCCCGATCGCCGGCCCCGCGCAGCAGGGACGAATCCGCCGCTCCGCCGACGCCGCGCGGCCGGCGGCCGTGGCCCGGCAGGCGATCCCGTCCGTGCTGATGCTCGCGGGGCTCCTCGTGGCGGGCTGCGACCGCGACCCCACCATCAATCCCGGACCCAGGTATCCGCCGCAGGGCACGATCGTGAGCGGCGACCTGCAGCAGGGCCCCGTGGGCGGCGAGCTGCCCGCGCCCATCGTCGTCCGCGTCACCGACCAGGACGGCGACCCGATCGCCGGGCAGACGGTGAGCTTCGTCGTGGCGGCCGGGGGCGGCAGCGTGTTCGCGGCCGCCGTGGAGAGCAGTGCCACCGGGACCGCCAGCAACCGCTGGACGCTGGGTACCGTCGCGGGCGACACCCAGCGGGTGGAGGCGCGGATGGTGGATCCCGGCACGGGGCAGGCCGTGGTGCTCGCCACCTTCCGCGCCGTCGGCGAGCCGGGCGCGGCGGCCTCGATCACCGCGCTCCCGCCCGCGTCGCGCACCGGCGGGGCGGGCCAGCCGGTGGACTCGCTGGTGGTGCGGGTGGCGGACGCGCACGGGAACGGGGTCCCCGGCGCGACGGTGGTGTGGATGGCCACCGTCGGCGGCGGAACGATCTCCCCGGCGTCCGCGGCCACCGACGCCGCGGGGGTCGCGCGGGCGGAGTGGACGCTGGGACTGCAGGTGGGGACGCAGCAGGAGGCGGAGGCGAGCCTGAGCCCCGCCGTCCGCGCCGGGTTCACGGCCGTGGCCGGCGTGCCGCTGGGCGCCGCCCTGGTGAAGGTGTCCGGCGACGCCCAGGCGGGGACGGTGGCATCCGCGCTTGCCGCGCCGGTCGTCGTGGAACTGAGGACGGCGATCGGACTGCCGCTCTCCGGCGCCGCCGTCACCTGGACGCCGGCCGCCGGCTCCGGCGCGGTATCGGCCCCCGTGTCCATCACGGCGCTGGACGGCCGCGCTTCCACCGCGTGGACGCTGGGCACGGCGGCCGGCCCGCAGCAGCTCATCGCGTCCGTTCCGGGTGTGGAGCCGGTCACCTTCGGGGCCGGCGGGGAGGCGGGGTCGGCGGCAACCCTAACCGCTCTTCCGCCGACGGCGCGCACCGGCTCGGCGGGACAGCCGCTGCCTGACGCGCTCGAGGCGCGGGTGCAGGATCCGCACGGCAACCCCGTCCCCGGCGCCACCGTCGCCTGGAGCGTAAGCGCCGGCGGGGGCACCGTCTCACCCGCAACCGCGGTGACGGACGCCGCCGGCGTGGCCCGCGCACGATGGACGCTCGGTGCGCAAATCGGTGGGGAGCACGCCGCGCAGGCGGCGCTGAGCCCCGGCACCTTCGTGCGCTTCACGGCCACGGCCGGCATGCCCGCTGGCGCCGTGCTGGTGAAGGTATCCGGCGACGGGCAGACCGGGACCGTGGGCGCGCCGCTGGGCCAGGCCGCCCTCGTGGAGCTCCGCACCGCGCTCGGGCAGCCGATCGCGGGCGCGTCGATCACCTGGACCCCCGCCCTGGGATCAGGCACGGCCACCCCGCCGGCGGAGGTCACCGGCCCGGCCGGCCGCGCCTCCACCACCTGGACCCTGGGAACGTTCGCCGGGGCGCAGGAGATGGCGGCCTCGGCGCACGGCGCGGCACCCGTGCGGTTCGGGGCGACGGCGAAGGCGGGAGCGCCGGCCACGCTGACGATCGCGGGGGGCAACGGGCAGACCGGCGAGGTGGCAAAGCCGCTCGCGCAGCCGCTAGCGGTGCGCGTTCTGGACGAGCACGGAAACTCCGCGGCCGGCGTCCAGGTGGCGTGGGCCATCGCGGCCGGGTCCGGCTCGTTGTCACCCACCACGTCACCGACGGATGCCTCGGGCGAGGCGCGCACGCAGTGGACGCTCGGACAGCTGGCGGGGACGAACGCAGCCACGGCGACGGTGGCCGGGCTCCCCCAGGTGGGGTTCTCGGCCGCCGGGCGTGCCGGACCGACGACGCGCGTGGTCGTCACGCCCGACAGCGTGCACCTGGAAACGCCGGACCGCCAGGTCCAGCTTGGGGCGAGCACCGTCGACGCGTACGGCAACCCCACCAGCCAGCCCGTCACCTGGACCTCGCTCCACCCCGACGTGGCCACGGTGGGCGCCACCGGGATCGTGCGGAGCGAGGCGCCGGGCACGGCACGGGTGGTGGCGCAGCACGGCGCCGCCGCCGACACGGCGAAGGTGACGGTCGGCACCTCGCCGACGGCGCCCACGTACGTCGCCGTGAGCGCGGGCGGCTCCCACGCCTGCGGGCTGGCGGACGACGGCACCGCGTACTGCTGGGGCGCCAACCCGGCGAAGCAGCTCGGGGTGGAGAGCGTCTCCGGAAGCTGCGGCGTCGCCGGTGAGTCCTGGCCCTGCACCGGACGACCGCAGCGCGTGTCGGCTCCGGTCGCGTTCCGGCAGGTGATCGCTGGGTTCGGGACGAGCTGCGGGCTCGCCCAGGACGGCCGGGTCTACTGCTGGGGCTCTGGCTGGGGAGCCACGCCGGTGCCCCTGCAGGGCCTGCCGCCGCTCACCGTGGTCCAGATGCAGAAGTCGTCCGACCGGCCGTGCGGCCTGACTGCGCAGGGGACCGTCTACTGCTGGACGGGCGCGGGTTCGGCGCCGGTGGCGGTGCCCGGCCTGGTGTTCACGTTCCTGGGCGAGGGCGGGTGCGGCGTGACCGGCGACGGTACCGCCTACTGCTGGACCGACCCGTCCAGTCCGCAGCCTGTCCCCGGCTCCCTAAAGTTCAAGCAGATCGCGCGAGCGAACGTGACCTGCGGGCTCACGCTCGCCAGCGAGACGGTATGCTGGGAGGGCCCGTACTCCTGGACGGCCCCGACGGTGCTGCTCCGCGACACGGTGCTGGTGCGCGTGGACGCGGGCGACCAGCACGCGTGCGGACTGACCGCCGGCGGCGCGGCGTACTGCTGGGGGACGTTCGAAATGGAACAATCGCCGGACCCCGTCGACCCGCCGGCGCGCATCGGGACCCTCGCCTTCACGAGCCTGAGTTCCGGACGCATGGGCAGGATGGGGCTGAACTGGTGGATGGCGTTCGACTGCGCGGTCAGCGGCGGCGACATCTACTGCCGGGGCGCTGGAAGGTCGCGCCAGACCGGGCGCACCGAAAGCCTCGACTGGGGCGGATCCCGCGAGTGGAGGAGGATCTCGGATCCCTGACTGCGGGCAACGCGGCCGGGCGGCACACCCTCGCCCGGCCGCGCGTCCGTTCCACCCGTACCTCCCGCGCTACCGCGCCTGCTCCCCCGCGATCCAGGCGCGGACGTTCGCCTCCAGCACCGTCAGGGGCACCGATCCGCTCCCCAGCACCACGTCGTGAAAGCGGCGGATGTCGAAGCGGGGGCCCAGCGCGCGCTGGGCCTCGGCGCGCAGGTCACTGATCTTCATCTGCCCCGTCTTGTACGCCAGCGCCTGGCCGGGCCACGCGATGTACCGATCCACCTCGTTGGTGATGTTCAGGACCGTAAGGGCGCTGTTCTCGGCCATGAAGTCGATGGCCTGCTGGCGCGTCCACCCCTTCCAGTGCATCCCCGTGTCCACCACCAGCCGTAACGCGCGCCACATCTCGTACGTCAGCTGGCCGAAGGCGCTGTACGGGTCGGTGTAGAAGCCCACCTCGTATCCCAGCTGCTCCGCGTACAGCGCCCACCCTTCCACGAACGCCGTGAACCCGGCGAAGCGGCGGAACTGCGGCAGCCCTTCGAGCTCCTGCTGCAGGGCGATCTGCAGGTGGTGCCCGGGGACCGCCTCGTGAAAGGAGAGCGCCTCGATCTCGTACGTGGGGCGGCTGCGCAGGTCGTAGGTGTTCACCCAGTAGATGCCGGCCCGCGTGCCGTCGCCCGCGGGGCGCGAGTAGTAGGCGGTGGTGGTGCGCGGCGCGATGTAGTCGGGGATGGGCTTGATGCCGTACGGCATGCGCGGCAGCCGCGTGAACAGCCGCGGCAGCTCGCCGTCCATGCGCTTGAGCACCAGCGACGTGCGCTCCATCAGCGCCTCGGGCGTGCTGACGTAGAAGCGCGGGTCGGTGCGCAGGAACTGGATGAACTCCGCGAAGCTGCCCGTAAAGCCGGTGGCGCGCATCAGCGAGTCCATCTGCGCGCGGATGCGGGCCACCTCGCGCAGCCCCGTCTGGTGCACCTCGTCGGGCGTAAGGTCCAGCGTGGTGTATACGCGCACCCGCTGGGCGTAGAGTGCGCGCCCGTTGGGCAGCTCCGACGCGCCGATCCCCGGGCGTGCGGCGGGGACGTACTCCGACCGGATGAACTGCAGGAAGTCTCGGTACCCGGGGACCACCGACTGCTCGATCGCCTCGCGCCCGGCCGCCGCCAGCCGCGCGCGGTCCGCCTGGGGCACGCCCTCGGGGAACTCCGCGAAGGGCGCCCACAGCAGGCTCTGCGCGGGGTCGTCCACGATGTGCGGCTGGATGGTTGCATCGATCCCCATCAGCGACACGGAGGGAAGCACCATCCCCGTGCGCACCCCCTCGCGCATCAGCGCCACGTGCTGCCCCACCCATGGGCGAAAGGCGCGCAGCCGGGCAATGTAGTTCTCGTAGTCCTCGGTGTTGTTGAGCGGGACGTTCTCCGCCAGCTGCGGAAAGAAGGTGTGGAACCCCTCGCGGTTGGTGATCGGGATCAGATGCAGCCCCAGCTCCACCTCCTCGATGCCCTGCCGCCTCTGCCGCGCGTAGATGTCGTAGTGGATGCGCTCGTCCGGCGTAAGCGAGTCGCGGGGGATGGCCTGCAGCCGCGCCAGGAAACGCCGGTTCTCCTCCGCGCGCCGCTGCACGTCCTCGGGCGAGGTGGGGTTCAGCAGGTGGCTGTAGCGCCGGTCGCCCAGGCTGGTGGCGAACACCGGGTTCTCACGCAGGGTGGCCTCCCAATCATCCGCGAACAGCTGCCGCAGCCGCTCCGAAGGGGTCTGCTGCGCCGCGGCCGGCGCCGTGAGCGCGAGGGCGGCGAGGGGAAGGAGGAGATGGCGCATCATGGGGTTACGGAGGTGCGATGGTGTCGGCCGAGCCCTGTACGGGCGAACGATCTCGATTGGAACGCGGACCGAGCCGCGGTGGTTCGTCGTCAGCGATTCGCCCGGCCGCCGCGGCCGTGCCGGCGAACGTGGCCGTGATCGCCGCGCCCGCACCAGGAGCGAATGAATTTCGCCGCTGGAAAATCGCGAAGTCCGCCTTCGCGCCGCCTTCGCGGACTGCTCCTGCCGCGCATTGACCGAGTGCACACCCGCGGCCCCCTCGCCGCTGAAGCCCCGCGCAGTTGCGGGGCTTTCCGCAGTCGTTGCGGCGGCTTCAGCCGCTCCGGCCCGAAGCCGTCCCTATTCCCTATTCCCTGTTCCCTGTTCCCTGTTCCCTACCCGTCACTCCCACTCGATGGTCGCGGGCGGCTTCGAAGATATGTCATAGCACACGCGGTTGATCCCGTCCACCTCGTTGATGATGCGTGTGGAGATCCGCGCCAGCACGTCGTGGGGAAACGGGTACCAGTCCGCCGTCATCCCGTCGCGGCTGGTGACGGCGCGCAGGGCGCACACGTTCTCGTACGTCCGCTCGTCCCCCATCACCCCCACGCTGCGGACGGGAAGGAGGACCGCGAACGCCTGCCAGATGTCGTCGTACAGCTCGGCCGCGCGGATCTCCTCCAGGTAGATGGCGTCCGCCTGGCGCAGGATGGCCAGCTCGCGCTCGTCCACCGCGCCCAGCACGCGGATGGCCAGCCCGGGGCCGGGGAACGGGTGGCGCCCCACCATCTCCTCCGGCAGCCCCAGCTCGCGCCCCACCTGCCGCACCTCGTCCTTGAACAGCTCGCGCAGCGGCTCGATCAGCGCGAAGCGCATCTTCTCCTTCAGCCCGCCCACGTTGTGGTGGGTCTTGATGGTCGCGGACGGCCCCTTGACCGACAGCGACTCGATCACGTCCGGGTACAGCGTCCCCTGCACCAGGAACCGGGCGTCGCCCCCGATCCGGTCCGACGCCTCCTCGAACACGTCGATGAAGGTGTTGCCGATGATCTTGCGCTTCTTCTCGGGATCTTCCACCCCCTTCAGCCGCTCCAGGAAGAGCGCGGACGCGTCCTCCACCTCCAGTCGGATGCCCAGGTGCGCGCGAAAGGTGCGCTCCACGCTCTCGCGCTCCCCCTGCCGCAGCAGCCCGGTATCCACGAAGATGCACGTCAGCTGGTCGCCGATGGCGCGGTGGACCAGCGACGCCGCCACCGACGAGTCCACCCCGCCCGAGAGGCCGCAGATGACGCGGTCGGTGCCGGCGAGCGCGCGGATCTTCTCGATCTCCGTCTCGATGTACGACCCCGCCGTCCACGTCGGCTCGCACCCGCAGACGCGAAAGACGAAGTTGCCGATCATGTCGGCCCCGCGGACGGTGTGCGCCACCTCCAGGTGAAACTGCACGCCGTAGACGGGGCGGTCGTCCGCCGCGAACGCCGCCCAGGGCAGCCCTTCGGTGCTGGCGAGACGGTGGTATCCCGGCGGCGGCTGCACCACGTGGTCGCCGTGGCTCATCCACACCTGCGTCCGCTCGCCGGGATGAAAGCCGTCGAACAGCCCCCTCCCTTCTTCCACCGTGACGTGGGCGCGGCCGTACTCGCGCTTCCCCCGCTCCACCACGCCGCCTTCCAGCCAGGTGATCAGCTGCATCCCGTAGCACACGCCCAGCACCGGGATTCCCATCCGCAGCAGCTCGGGTTCCGCCGTGGGCACGTCTTCGCCGTAGACCGACGACGGACCGCCGGAAAGGATGATCCCCTTCGGCCGCCACTCGCGGATCCAGTCGAGCGAGCGCGTGGGCGGCTGGATCTCGCAGTACACCCGCTCTTCGCGGATGCGCCGCGCGATGAGCTGCGTGAACTGCGAGCCGTAGTCGATGATCAGGATGCG
>JAHWJJ010000117.1 GCA_019348475.1 Gemmatimonadota bacterium
AACGGTAGAGCCCGACGACGATGGTCGCGAGGCCGTGAGTTCGTCCTGGATCGAGAGCCCGGCAATCGGCGGGCCCGCTTGGATGGGCCCCTGCCCGGGTCGAACCGGCGCCGGACGACAAGATCCTGAGCCGGACCTGTTGGGATGCCGCGTCAGGAAGCACCCGGCCGTCGGCGCCCGCTCGAAGCCGGGCCAAACGGTTGACTTTTCCAACCTTGGTCGCCATCCTAGGGGCTTGGGGCGAAGCGGTCGTCCCCCGTGTTTCTCGTTTGTCTTGGTACGGAGGCGCATCCCATGGCAGCTACCACGTCGCCGCGCGCCTGCCTGTGGTGCGCGGCGCGGCGGAGGGTACGTGGGACGGCTGCGCGAGGGGCCCTAGAAGCAGGGTTCTCCCACCAGCAGCGTCTCGCGGAAGCGCACGACGGGCACCGCGGGAATGCGCACGGCCGCCGTGGGGTAGGCTTCCAGCTGCCCGGCGGCGCAGCCGTCGCCGACGGTCCGCTCGCGCACGGAGACGGTCGCGGTGTCGCCGTGGATCCAGACGCCGTCGATGGCGATGTCGTGCCCCTCGGTGGAGATCGTCCCCGCGGCGGCCAGCACCACCATCCCGCTTTCGGGCGCGGACGGGGGCGCATCGCGCGCGTCGAGCGCCTTCCACAGCTGCTCCCACTGGGCCCGCGTGCGCAGCGTGCAGCGCACCGCGGCCGGAAAGGGCGCGTATCGGATGTCCAGGCGGTCCTGCGCGCCGATCGCCACCGCACGCGAACCGGCAGGCACCGCGGCCGCGGCCGTGTCGCCGGGCACGGCGCAGAAGTCCGCGACGCCGGCGAGCTCCTGCGGCAGCACGGACGCCCTTGCAGGCGGTTGCGGCGCGGCCGTGGGCTCGTCGCTCGGTGAAGCGCACGCCGCCAGCGCCACGATCAGCAGGGCCATCCACGACGGGGTGCGGAACTGCCGCCGGGGCAGGCCTGCATGAGTGGAACGATGCACGGACGTGATCTCCGGGAGACGCGGGCCGCGAAGGGCCGGAAGTGACGGGCAGCAGAGGCGGCAAACAGTGGGCCGACCGGTTCGCGCAAGGGGGTCGTTAGCCCCAAGTTGTTGAACGGCAATGATTTGCTAGCTGGTACGAGTCTGACGCAAGGCAACTCGCAACTACGCGGGGAACGGGCCCCCCTAATGGCAGTCTCTGTGGCGGCTCGCGCGTGCCTCCTGACCCGAAGCGTCAGCCGCATTTTAGCTCCGAGAGGCGTCGCAGCTGCTAGCTTCTCCGCCAGGTCCGCCATCGCACGCGGATGAGCTGGAGCGGCGAGTCTATTCCTGGTTCCTGGGCTTTGGCGGCGCCTGGTCCCGCGCGGCCTTGCATCCCGGATGGTTTCGCGGCTGCTCACTCCAGAGTAACCGCTAGAGCCAATGGCGCGTCCGCCTCCGCCTGAACGCAGACGGTAGCCCTTGCTTGCGCAGCCGGACTTGACCGCGCGCGAGATCATCGTATCCTGCGGTATCCCTCCGCTCTCCCCCTGACCCCACACGGCTGCCTGAGCACATCCGCCACGCCCGTCCCGATCCCCAGCCTGCGGTGCCTGAGCGTTGAGGAGTGCAGGGCGTGGCGCAGGGAGCACGTGAGCCGGCGCGAGTGGAAGCGCCAGCTTACCTGCCACACGCCGCTGCAGCGGCTGCCGTGGTTCACTGGCGAGCTGGTGGGGCTGCTCGCGCCTTTCGACAGGGCGCTGCTGATCATCGACCAGATCGTCTTCGACGTGCCGGCGCAGCTGGAGGCGCTGCGCCGCGCCGCGGGGGAGACGAGGACGATCCACGAGGCGCCGGGCCACCTGGTCGAAAGGGACCAGGAGGGCTTCCGGCGGCTGCTGGAGGTCGTGCTCTCCGGCTGGGTGGACTTTCGGGTGGTGTTCTCGCCCGCCCGCCACGCCCTGCGCGCCGACCACGACGAGTTCACCACCTTCTTCTCCATGTCGCCCGGCCAGATTGCCAGGGTCAGGGAGGCGCTGGCGGGGGAGGTGCAGATGTACGACAGGACCGTCGAGCCGCCCTGAAGTCATTCGTTGCGCCAACTCCTGGCCGACGGCGACACCATCCGCGTCCGGGCTACAACTGACGACGAGCCCGCCGCGGCTCACGGGTCCGCCACGCGCGGATGAGCGGGCCGAACGCGCGCTCGGCGCCGAATCGGGGGAGGCGGTGGTGGCGGAGCTGGCGGAGAGGCACGCGCACGAGCCGAAAGCTCGCGTGTCACAAACTGCGAGACCTTGCTGCGCGCCTCCGGGCCCGCGTGATCGCGACCCATCGTTGGTACTCCTGCGTCGCCCGTTGCTCCCCTGCGACTCCGCCGTTACACTCAACGCCGCCACACGCAGTCCGCCACACGCAGTCCGCCACATCCGCCGGACCGCGCCAGCCATCCCCTCCGTCGTCCCCTCCCCGTGAAGCAAGCAGCCCGTTCCATCGCCATCCTCGTGGCGGCGGCGTGTGCCGCGCTGTCCGCATGCGACTCGCCCGCCGCCCCGGAGCCGGTGGCCACCCTCGTCATCGCGCCGGACACGTCGCTGGTCCGCATCAACACCACCACCCAGCTGCAGGCCACCGCCCGCACCCGGGACGGAAAGACGCTCTCCGGCGCCGACATCGCCTGGACGACCGCGGACCAGGGCATCGCGACCGTGTCCCGCGACGGCGCGGTCACGGCCGTGAGCTACGGCAGGACCATCGTCACCGCCACGGCCGACGGCGTTGCGGCGACGGCCGTGGTGTGGGTGACGGGAACACCGGGCGTGACCATCGTCTCGGGCCAGGGGGTGACGGACACCATCTCCGCGCTGCTGCCGGCGCCGGTCGTCGTCCACGTACGCGACGAGCGCGGGCTGCCCATTCCGGGCGCGAACCTCCGCGTCTCCGGGCGTGCGGCAGGCTTTTCCGCCCCATTGATGCAGGTGCGCGTGGGCGACTACTACACCGCCGATTGGCAGACCCAGGCCGACTCGCTGGGCACCCTCACGATGCAGGCGCGGATGGGACAGAAGGCGGGCCCGGTCACGCTGGAGGTGCGCCACTTTCCCTTCGGGGGCGCCGACACCGCGCGGTTCACCGTGCTGGCGGGGCAGCCCGCCCTGGTGCAGGCCACGCCCGCGGACAGCGCCGTCTTCCTTGGGCGCACGCTGGAGCTGCGCACCGCCTTCCTGGACCGCGGCGGCAACAAGACGTCCGACCGCACCGCCACGTTCGCCGTGGTGGACGGTCCGGTGACGGTGAACGCCCTGGGCGTGGTGGGCACCACGGGGTACGGAACGGCGCGGGTGGAGGCGCGTTTCGGCGCCGCGGCGGACACGGTGCGGATGGTGGTGGTCCCCCAGGCCGCGCTGGTTGCCGTGTCCGGCTTCGGGGGGATGGCGCTGGTGAACCTGGACGGGAGCGGGCTGCAGGTGATCCCGGGTCACGGCCGGATGCCGGCGTGGTCTCCCTCCGGCGACCGGCTGGTCTACCAGCAGTACCCCGAGGCGGGGCCGCTGGTCACCCAGACCCTCGGCGGCGCGCCGTCGCCGCTGGTCGCGCAGGCGACGCGCGGGTGGCACTTCTGGCCGCAGTACAGCCGCGACGGCGAGTGGGTCTACTACTTCAGCTCCGCGCGCGATGAGCCGCAGACCATCTGGCGCGTGCGGGCGGACGGGACGGGGCTGGAGCAGATCAGCAACGCGCTGGCGACGCGCCCCTTCGAGGGGCATCCCTCGCCCTCGCCGGACGGAACGCGCATCGCGTACTTCGTGGGCACTTTCTACGAGGTGTACATCCACGTGCGCAACCTGGCCACGGGCGAGGTGAGCGGCCCTCTGGCGCGGGGACACGCCCCCACCTGGTCGCCCGCGGGGGACCTGATCGCGTTCAACGAGGTCGGCGCCTACGGGCGGCTGGCCGGCATCCTCGTCATGCGGCCCGACGGCACGGGACTCCGCAAGGTTTCGGTGCCAGCCTACACGTACGACTATTCGCCGCGCTGGTCGCCGGACGGCAAGTGGATCATCGCCTGCTCCAACGGCAGGGTGCACCTGATCGAGGTGGAGACGGGGCTGACCATGGGGATTCCCTTCCTGGAGTCCATCCTCAGCGTGGACTGGAAGCCCGGAGCCCTGCTCCCCTGACCGGAGATGGGCGATCGTGGCCCGGCCTGCACGCGCGCGGGCCGCGGTCGTTTCGGATGGATCATTCCGCGTCGGCCGGTGCGCGCCTGAACCGGGCCTTCTCCGGCCGGCGGGGAATCGGCGTGTCCGAATCCCGGACGGATGATCCTTTGGCCCGGACCGTTGAAGAACGTCACCGTGAGTCCCGATGCCCGCTGGATCGCGGCGATCAGCGCGGCGGGGATCCACGTGTGGGATGCCCTGACGGCGCAGGAGCGCGTGCGGATTCCAGAGGCGGTCACCCGGCCGCTGGTCGGGCCGTGGAACCAGTCGGTGGCGTTCAGCCCGGACGGCCGGTTCCTGTATTCGTTCCACCGACACGAGCGCTCCGTGCTGGTCTGGGACCTGCGCCAGCTCTGACCGGCCCAAGGTTACAAGTTTCATGATCCGCCTCCTCCGTACGCTCCTGGTCGCGCTCGCTTCGGCGTTCGCGCTCCTCGCGCTGGGCGCGGCGACGCGCAACTACGTGCGGGCGGAGACACGCGGAACCGTGCCGGTGGAACGGCTGGCGCGGCGGGGGAGCGATCTGGAGCGGCAGGTAGCGAGAGCGGTCGCGGATTCGCTTGCGACGGGGCGATACACGCGCGGACAGGAGTGGTACGCCAGGCGCGAACGCTCGGCCAACGGCGACACCATCCGCTTCCGGATCTACCGTGCCGAGGATGCGCGGCTCCCGGGACGGATTCTCAGGCCCGACCCGTGGGTTATCGGAGGGGCCGTCTACGTGATCTCGGAGCGGAAGCTTGTCGGACCGGCAATCGGCGTCAGTTGACTGACGTCGCGGATGAGCGGGCCACACGCGCGCTCGGCGCCGGAGGGGTGGGAGGTGGTGGTGGCGGAACTGGCGGAGAAACACGCGGATGAGCTGGAGCAGCGAGTCTCACAGCTGCGACGCCTCTCGGAGCAACTACGCGGGTAATGCGCCCCACTCAACGGCAGTCCGTCGGACCGCCAACCGCGGTCAGCTGACGAAGAGGCCGCCGCGGCTCACGGGTCCGCCGCGCGCGGATGACCGCGCCGAATGCGCGTTCGGCGCCGAGGCCGCATGAGGCTTGCTGGCCACGCACCTCCGCGTTTACACTCCACCCGCCAGATGTAGTCCGGCACTCCGCGTCAGCCAGTCCCCTCCACCGTTCCCACCGCATGCCCCGCCTTGTTCGCTCCAGTGCCATTCTCTCGATTGCCGCGTTCGCCGGGCTGGGCGCGTGTGACTCGGGCTCCACGGCGACGCAGCCGGACCCGGTGGCCACCGTCGTGATCGCGGCCGACACGTCGTTCGTCCTCATCAACACCACTGCGCAGCTGCAGGCCTCCGCCCGCGGCGCGAGCGGCAAGGTGCTCACCGGCGTCACCATCGCCTGGAGCAGCGCGGACACGTCCATCGCGACCGTCTCGTCCGACGGGACGGTCACCGCCAGGAGCTACGGCAAGACCACCGTCACCGCCACCGCGGACGGCGTGTCGGACGTCGCGGTGGTGTGGGTGACGGGGACGCCGGGGCTGACCGTGCTCTCCGGCGAGGGCGTGGAGGACACCATCTCCGCGCCGCTGCCCGCCCCGCTGGTGGTGGAGCTGCGCGATGAGCGCGGGCGGCCGGCCGCGGGGGACACCGTGTACTTCGAGGGGATCAGCCCCCTGGGCTCGCTGGAGCCCGGCATGGAGCTGCACCGCGGCGATCCCCTCGGATACGGCCCAGCGGCGCGGGTGACCACGAACGCGGAGGGCATCGCGACCGTGGGCGCACGGATGGGGCTGTTCGCCGGGGCACGCGCGATCCTGGCGCGCAGCGAACGGCTGGGCTACGCGGACACCGCGCGCTACACCGTGCGCGTGGGTGCGCCGGCCAGGCTGGAGGTCACGCCGGCCGACAGCGCCCTGTTCCCCGGCCGCACGCTCGCGCTGCGCACCGTCTTCACGGACCGCGGCCGCAACCCGCTCACCGGCACCGTCTCGTTCTCCGTGCTGGAAGGCCCGGTGTCGGTGAACGCGGCCGGCGTGGTGAGCACCACCGGGTACGGTACCGCGCGGGTGGAGGGGCGCATCGGAATCGCGGGCGACACGGTGCGCGTGGTGGTGGTGCCGGAGGGGGCGCTGGTGGCCATTTCCCGCTTCCAGGGATTGGTGCTGATGAACTTTGACGGCACCGGCCGCCGGGTGCTGGGCGGTAACGGGCGTGGCCCGGCGTGGTCCCCCTCGGGCGACCGCCTGGTCTACCAGTCGCATGCGTTCGAAGGCACGCTGGTCACCCGGACGCTCACCGGCGAGCCGGCCAGGCTGATCGCCCAAGCCACCAGCGGCTGGCATCAGTGGCCGCAGTACAGCCGCGACGGGGAGTGGATCTACTACTTCAGCTCCGCGCCCAGCGAGCCGCAGACCATCTGGCGGGTGCGGCCGAACGGCACGGGGCTGCAGAAGGTCAGCACCGGCGCCAACTACCTGGAGGGCCACCCCTCCCCCTCGCCGGACGGAACGCGCATCGCGTATTTCGTGGGCGGCGGACCGGAGACGTACATCCACGTGCGTACCGTGGCGTCGGCGGCGGAGAGCGGCGCCCTGGCGCGCGGCCACGCGCCCACCTGGTCGCCCGTGGCCGACCTGATCGCCTTCAACGAGCTGGGCCTGTCGGGCGGCCACTTTCCCTCCGGCCTCGCCGGCGTAAAGCCCGACGGCACCGGCCTGCGCCGCGTGTCGACGGAAGGCAACGTGTACGACTTTTCGCCGCGCTGGTCGCCGGACGGGCGGTGGATCATCGCCAGCGCGTATGGCGAGGTGCACCTGATCGAGGTGGAGACGGGGCTGACGATCGAGCTTCCCTTTCTGGAGTCGATCCTGAGCGTAGACTGGAAGCCCGGCGGCCTGCTGCCCTGATCCCGCCGGGAACGACTTTCTCATTGCGTGAGACCTTTCTGCGGCTGCCCGTACTCCCCCCGCTGTCACTCGAACCGCTGCCACTTCCCGGACTTTCTCGCGCACGCGCGGCCGTGGGTGCCGGCGCGCTGCTCGCGCTCGCCTCCCGTGGGTGCGCAAGGACGCGACGGGCTCGCGTAGCGCGCCGCCGCCGGTGCTCACCTCGGTTTCACCCGACACGGCAACCGCGGGCCGGAGCGGCGCCACGGTTACGGTGTCAGGACAGGAGTTCCGCCGGCAGAGCGTGGTGCGGTGGAACGGTGTGGCGCTCCCCACCACGTACGGGTCCGCGACCACACTGACCGCGGCGGTGCACGCCGGTCTTGGCTCTGCGCGCGGATTGTTGGCGAATGGCGCCAGCCCTGGTAACCGGATCACTCGCCGGCCGATGGCGCGCGAGCATCGCGCCGGAAGGAGCGGGGCTGAGTTGAATCCGGCGCAGGCCACCACGCCTCCCGCGCGCCGCAAGCCGGACATCGTGGAGCACCTCTCGATCAAATCCTTGTGAGCGGGTGAGTTTCGGATTACTGTCGTATTTAGCGCGTGCCGGGTTGAAGGCATTTCCCCCCCGCTGTCGCCGTTGTTGATCTCGCCCGCCATAAAGATCCGAGGAACACGACCATGCGAAGCATTCCCCACGGCAGCAGGCTGCCGACCCTTGTGCTGCTGCTCGCCGGCACCCTGGCCGGCGCATGCGACGACCTCCCCAACGACAATCCGCTCATCGGGCCGGGAAACGCCGGCGCGTCCGCGAACTACCAGCCGGACCCGGAGATCAACCCGGCCGATACGTACTACCTGGCGGAGGTGTACCAGGAGGGCAGCACCACCATCGAGTCACAGACCCCGATCACCGACCCGGTAACCGGCGCCGTCTCGTACGAGTTCACGGTGCGGCACGAGCCGGAGACGCAGCGGGTGGAGGGCGGGTACGACTACTACGGCCGCATCATCCAGGTGCTGGACCAGACGGACGCGACTCCGGACCCGCTGCTCGCGCCGGTGAACTCCACCCGTCGCAGCCGCAGCGTGGACGACCAGATCACGCGCTATGACGAGAACCGCCAGGCCGTGCCCGATGAGACGGTGTACATCACGGCTGTCGGAGGCGGCGCTTCGCACGAGCAGATCACGGACGGGCTGGTGCTCGATGCCGCGGCGGTGGACGCGCTGCCGCAGCTGAGCCCGGCGGCCGAGCCGCTGTCCGGCGCCGCGGGGCCGCATGCCAGCGTCCGGCGCTCCGGGCCTGGCGAGATCCAGATCACCAACGACATCCCGCCGGAGAGCTTCGCGCCGGGCGCGGCCGCGGCGGAAGGCGAGGCAGCGCGCGTGCAGGCGCGGGCGGTGCGCACGTACGCAGCGCGGGGGCAGAAGTACCTCCTCCAGCGCGTGGAGGTGACGGTGGACCGGCAGACCGCGGGAGCCCGCGTACGCGAGCGGCAGGTGAGCCGGGTGCGCCTGCTGCGCTACCACCAGAGCCCGCAACATGATCGCGAGCGCCGCGAACGGCGGCGCGGCCGGCCTGTCCGCACCCAGATGGAGCCGCAGGCGGATGGCTGCATCACGCCGCTGTCCACCGGGCTGGGCACGGCCAGCTGCGAACTCTCGCCCGAGGAACCGCCCCCGCCCGACGAACCGCCGCCCGCTGACCCGTGTCCGCAGGTATACTCGGGCGTGAACGTGCTGTTTCAGCACGGATTCCTCAGCGGCGGCAGCACGTGGGAGCGCATGGACGGATGGGTGCGGTGCGAGTTCCAGACGAACCTGCACATCCGGCCCAGCCTGAACTGGATCGTGTCCATCCCCGCACAGCGCGACGAGCTGCGCCCGTACGTCCCCACGTACGGCAACGGCACGGTGCTGGTGGGCCACAGCAACGGCGGTCTGGTGGCGCGCTCCATGGCGCAGTGGGCGCAGGATATGCCCGGGCGGGTGCGCGGGGTGGTGACGCTGGACAGTCCCAACCGGGGCGCCATCGTCGCCTTGAACGTGCAGGTGCTCGAGCAGGTCATCGGGACCACCGTGTTCGGCATCCAGTGGCCCGCGCTCGACCTGCTGGCCTGGCACCCCGTCTGGGAAGACGACACGCCGTTCAGCCCGTTCATCATCCGCACGAACAGCTTCGACGAGACGTTTACCCGCGTGGGCATCCAGACGCACATGCCCAAGCGCTGGTCGCTGGCGCGGATTGCGTGGAGCGCCCGGAGCTCGTGCGCGCCCGAGGCTCCGTGCGGCGAGCGGGCGGTAAAGCGGCGGGTCCAGGAGGAGTACGACCGTCACCGGCATTACTCTCGGTTCTGGTACCGGCCGTGGCAATCGATTCCCTCGACCGCTGCCGTGCTGACGATGAACAGCCTGGATGCGCTCTGGAACGGCTTTACGGCGCCGATCGGAATTCCGTCGGACGGGTTCATCGACGGCCCCGGCCAGGTGTACCCGCGCGCCCTGCGCAACCGTCTGATCCTGAACGGCGACTCCCACACGGGCACCACCCGAAGTCCGCTGGTATGGTTTGAACTGCAGAGGTCGCTCGCCGATGTGGACCTGTTTGCAATCCCGAAGAGGCATCCCTGATGACGCGCAACATCGTCAGCCGGACACCTGTCCCGGTGCTGCTCTACGCGATGCTGACGGGTGCCGGTTGCGCGCCGGACCCTACGCAGCCGGTGGTCGCAGACAGCATTCCGGTGGCATGGTCAACGCCGCTGGGGATCACCGGATCCTTTACTCCAGGCTACCACGCCATCTCCACCGACGGGGAGAGACTGTACATCCTCTGGAGAGGAGTAACCGCTTACGATCTGGATACCGGTGCGCAAAAGTGGCAGACCCCGGGCACCGGACGAGGACCCGAGAACGTGCTTGCGCGAAACGGGCGCGTATTCACCGCATCAGACGTCGCGCGTGCGCTGGACGCCGCGACCGGCGCGGAGATCTGGCGCTTCACGCCCGATACGGCTGCGTCCGCCAGCAGCGCCGTGGATGAGCGCGCCTTCTACATCGGTACGGAGTCCAGGCGCGTGTACGCGCTCGACGTGGCGACAGGGCAGCCGTTGTGGTGGGCAGAGGTGCTGCCGCGCGGCTCTTACCGCGCGGTGATAACGGGGATTCTGGCACACGGCGACACGCTGTATGCATCGCTGGTGGAGGAGACCTCGCCCACGGGGCACCTGAAGCGCGGCTGGATCGTGGCGGTCGAGCGGAACGGTGGCCAGGTGCTCTGGCGGTATGTGAACGAGCGAGCGAACGAGCCGCACGACGCCGGCC
>JAHWJJ010000118.1 GCA_019348475.1 Gemmatimonadota bacterium
CGAACCCACCCCCGGCCGAGCGCGGGCCGGCGGCACGCGGGGCGGGGGGACGCCCGGCGGCTTCGGGGCCGACCGCGACGACCGTCCCCCACGCTCCGGCGCCGGAGCGCGCGCGGGCGGATCGCGCGGGGGCCGGTCTGGCGCGGAGGAGCCTGGAGGTCGAACGCGCGGGGGCCGCTTCGGGAGCGAGGAGCGCGCGGGTGGAGCGCGCGGAGGCCGGTTCGGCGGCGAGGAGCGCGGTGGCGGAGCGCGTGGCGGCGGATCGACCGGGGGCCGCTTCGGTAGCGAGGAGCGCGGCGGCGGATCGCGCGGGGGCCGGTCTGGCGGGGCGGAGCGTGGTGGATCGCGCGGAGGCCGGTTCGGCGGGGAGGAGCGCGGCGGTGGATGGCGCGGGGGTCGGTTCGGTAGCGAGGAGCGTGCGGGCTCGCACGGCGTCAGGCCCGGCCCGACGCGGACGCCTCCTCCGGTGGATGACGATCGCGACGAGCTGGACGAATGGTCGACCGCGCCTCGGCGCACGCGTGCCGGCACGGCGGGCGGGACCGGCGGTGCGCGGGGTGGCAGATCCGGCGGCGGCAGGACCGGCGGGGGCAGGGCGGGCGGCACCGGCGGTGCGAGGGGAGGCGGCCGCGCCGGTACTGGCGGCCGGATGGGGGGAGGGCGCGCGGGTGGCGGCGGCAGACCGGGTGGAGCCCGCGAGGGCGGCGGCGGTGGCAGGCCCGGCGGGGCACGCGGCGGCGGGGACAGACCCGGCGCGGGTGGTCGATCCGGCGGGGGCAGGCCCGGAGGCGGCGGACGGGCGGGGGGCGGCAAGCCGGGCCGGCGCCCGGGTGGCGGCGGGCGTCGCGGGTAGAGGGCGATCGACGCCCCACGTGAAGATCGCCGGGCTCGGAGTTCCATCCGCCTCGGCCGCGCCCGGCGGAGACGGAAGCGCGCGCGGCGTCCGGCGCGGGGGTAAACGGGGAGGATTTGCGGTTCCTGACCTCCCCCGGCAGTGTCGGAGGAGGTGGGCGAGTGGTGCTCGCCCGGAGGGGCCAGCGCGGAATCGGCGATTTCGCGCCGAGCACTGCGTGCGCGTCACCTCTCCCCCCGCGCAGCTTGCGGGGGAGAGGCCGTGAAAGGGGTCCGTGGCGTACGGCAGAAGATCAGCCCCGTCGCGATCCGCAAGCCATTCCGACGGACACAAGGCCATTGCACAGACACTCCGCCCCATTCACCGCCACGATCCCGATCCACAAAACACAAGCGCAATCGGTACATGGATATACAGGGTTCCCGGGTCATGATCCTGGGCGGTTCGGGGCTGGTGGGACTGGCGATCGCGCGCGAGGTGCTCAAGCTGCGGCCGGCGCGGCTGGTCATCACCGCGCTCACCGAAGACGAGGTGCGCGAGGGGGTGGAGGCGCTGCGCCCCGTCGCCGGCGAAACGGTGCTGGAGTCGGAGTGGGGGAACCTGTTCACCCCGGCGGCCATCAAGCACGCCGGCCGCGACACCGTCCTGGACGATCCGGACGCGCGCGGGATGATGCTGGACGCGCTCTTCGGCCCGCTGAGCGCGGAGGCGGTGGAGCGCGACACGCTGGGCGAGATGATCCTGCGCCACCGCCCGGACATCGTGGTGGATTGCGTGAACACGGCGACGGCGTTCGCGTACCAGAACGTCTTCAAGAGCGCCGCCGGCCTCCGCGAGGCCGCGCGGCGCGGCCCGGTGGACCAGGAGACCCTGGAGAAGCACCTGATCACCTTGACGCTGCCGCCGCTCATCCACCACACCTGGGTGGCGATGAACGCGATGATGACGGTCGGCACCCGCGTCTTCCTCAAGGTCGGCACGGCGGGGACGGGGGGGATGGGGCTAAACATCCCCTTCACCCACTCCGAAGACCGCCCCTCGCGCCAGCTGCTGGCGAAGTCCTCCATCGCAGGGGCGCAGACGCTGCTGCTGTACCTGATGGCGCGCACCCCCGGCGCCCCGGCGGTCAAGGAGATCAAGCCTACGGCCGCGATCTCGTGGAAGGCCATCCGGGCGGGGACGGTGCGCCACCGCGGCGTCCCCTTCGAGCGCGTGGACGCCGTCGCCCCCGCGGGGCTGGACCAGGCGTTCGGCGGCCCGGACCGCGCCGCGCGGCACGAGTTCGGGCGCGGGACGCTCTGGCGCGAGACCGGCGAGCCGCTTACCGGCGTGCACCTGGACGCGGGGGAGAACGGCCAGTTCTCGCCCGACGAGTTCGAGGCGCTGACGGCGCTGGGGCTGATGGAGTTCATCACCCCCGAAGAGATCGCGCTGGACGCCGTCCGCGAGATCATGGGTTATCCCACCGGGCACGACGTCGTGGCGGCGCTGGACGCCTCCACCAGCGGCCCCACCTACCGCGCCGGCGTGCTGCGCGAAACGGCGCTGCGGCGGATGGAGCAGATGGAGGCGGAGAGCGGCGGGCGCAGCGTGGCCTTCGAGATGCTGGGCCCGCCGCGGCTCACCAAGCTGCTGTACGAGGCCGAGATCCTGCGCCGCCTGTGCGGGGGGAACCTGGACGCCGCCGCCTCGCTGGACCCGTCCACCTTCTGCCAGCAGGCCGACGCGCTGGTCGCCGCGGACGGCGACCTGCGCACGCGCATCCTGACCGCCCGGCTGGCCGTGCTCCTTCCCGACGGGGCCCGCGTGCTGCGGGGGCGCAAGGTGGAGATCGAGCCTGAGCCGGGTGAGGCGCCGGAGCAGACCGCGCGCAAGGGGTGGGTGGACCTGCGCGCGGAGAACTGGGCCGTCTGGCGCGGCCGCGCCGCCGCCGTGCTGCGCGAGATCGACGCCCAGCCGGGCGCGGAAGGCGGCTCCGGGTGGGACATGCAGCCCTGGCACCGCGAGCGCGCCATCCGCCCCGGGGCGCTGGCCGCGTGGATCTTCCGCTACGAAGACAGGGGAGAGCGCATCAAGCGCTGACGCTCATGCCCGAAGCCACCGCTCCCGGCCGCCTGCTGGTGGACCTCGCGAAGGCGTACGCCCTCAGCGAGTTCTATCCGCTCACGCACCCCACGCACACCCAGGCGGTGCTCACCCTGGCCGAGGCGCTGCTGGCGTCGGGCGAGTACTTCTCCCTGCGCGTGACCCCCACCGGGGTGCAGGTGGGCGGCGGCGCGGCCCCGCGCTCCGGGCACGTGGACCGCCTGGCCGCGCGGCTGGGCGAGCACGGGGTCACCGCGGTTGTCATCCGCAACGACGTGGGGAGCGAATCACTGGGCCGCTTTCTCTCCGCCGTGGCCCTCCCCCCGCGCGTGGTGCGCGCCGCGGGCGGCCTGGCGGCGGCGCTGGAGGCGGCGGGCGCGTCGCGCGTGTCCATCGACGGCGCGTGGGTGCAGCCGGCGCAGGCGGCGCACTCCGCCTTTCAGCGCCCGGCGGACGACGCGCCGGTGCAGGTGACGGGCGGGCTGGACGACGGCGGGATCCAGCTGTGGAACGCGCACGACATGTACGAGCAGGTGCGCGACTCCGCCATCCGCGTGGAGAGCGAGGACACGGAAGAGCTGCGCCGCCTGCTGCGCCAGGGAACGGACGGCGAGCGGCTGACGGTGATGAGCCGGCTGGAGTTCCTGGCCCAGTACTGCCTGTCGCACGGGATGATCGACCGCGGCATCGGCCTGGTGCAGGACCTTCGCCGCGACGCGGAAGAGATGCACGGCCGCAACGCCGCCACCCGCGCCATGGTGATGCTGGCCATCCACCGCGTCAGCACCCGCGCGGTGATCGAGGAGCTGGTGCAGCGGCTGGGCAAGGCGCGCACGGAAGAAGAGCGGACGGGGCTGCGCGCCACGCTGCTCCACGTGGGCGCCGACACGGTGACGCCGCTGGTGCGCGAGCTGGTGGCGGCGACGGACGTGTCCGCGCGGCGCGCCTACCGCGACGCGCTGGTGGCGCTGGATCACGTCGGGGTGCCGCTGCTGGAGGAGATGATCGGCGACGAGCGCTGGTTCGTGGTGCGCAACATGGTGGGGATCCTGGGCGAGATCCGCAGCGCGGACGCTGTGGAGCACTTTCGCCGCACGGTGGAGCACTCCGACGCGCGCGTGCGGCGGGAGACGATCCTGGCGCTCAGCAAGATCGGCGGCGAGGAGGCGGTGCCGCTGCTGGCGAAGGGGCTGAACGACCGCGAGGCCAGCCTGCGGGCGGCCGCCGCGCTGGGGCTGGGACTGACCAAGCTCCCCGTGGCCGTGGGCCCGCTGCTGAACCGCCTGCCGCAGGAGACGGACGCGGAGGTGGAGGTGGAGATCGTGCGCGCGCTGGGCCGCGTGGGCGATCCGCGCGCGGTGCCGGTGCTGGCGGAGCGCGCGTCCGGGGGCGGCTTCTTCTCCCGCATTCCCACGGCCGTGCGCGTGGAGGCGGTGCGCTCGCTGCGCGAGCTGGGGGGCGATGCCGCGCACGCCGTGCTCCAGCGCCTGCTGCGCGACCGGAGCCCCGAGGTGCGCGAGGCCGTGTTCAACGCGCTGTCCGGCGGCTGACCCGCCGCCGCGGCATTCTTCTGGCGACGCTGGCCGCCGCGGCCCCGCAGGGGGTGCGCGGCGGTCCTGTTTTGTCGCGGAAGCCAGAGCGAACTTGGCGCGGAAGCCAGAGCGGATTTGGCGCGGAAGATGGATCTTCGTTCCGAAGCTGATCTGGTAATCGCCCCGTCCGCCCCAGGAGACTCAGGGTGGCGGGTGCGGCGTTTTCTCCCCCTCTCCCGGCGCGGTTCGCCGGGGGTGGGGAGCCGCCTCCGCGGCAATCGCCGCCGCGGCCGTGCACGTCCTCTCCTCTCGGCGAGCAACGAGCGGAGGGGCCGGGGGAGGGGCCCGGCGAGCCACATCGATCCATCGGTTCATCATCCATGACCCAGCCGTCGCCGTACGCACCGCCCGCCGCGCCGCCTCGCGCGGAGTTCCTGCCGCGCATCGCCGCCGAGGTGCACCGGCGCGTGGTGGGGCAGGACTACATGGTGGACCGGCTGCTCATCGGCCTTCTCACCGGCGGGCACGTGCTGATGGAAGGCCTGCCGGGGCTGGCGAAGACGCTGGCGGTCCGCACGCTGGCGGACTGCATCGACGCCACCTTCCAGCGCATCCAGTTCACCCCCGACCTGCTCCCGGCCGACGTGGTGGGGACCACCATCTATAACCAGCGCACGGGTGAGTTCGTGCCGCACCGCGGGCCCATCTTCGCCCACATCGTGCTGGCGGACGAGGTGAACCGCGCGCCGGCCAAGGTGCAGGCGGCGTTGCTGGAGGCCATGCAGGAGCGCCAGGTCACCATCGGCGGCGAGACCTTTGCGCTCCCGCAGCCCTTCCTGGTGCTGGCGACGCAGAACCCGATCGAGCAGGTGGGGACGTATCCGCTGCCGGAGGCGCAGGTAGACCGCTTCATGCTCAAGGTGCGCGTGGGCTATCCAACCCGCGACGAGGAGAAGGAGATCCTGCGGCGGATGTCGGGCGGCGCGGAGATCCCCGTCTCTCCCGTCGCCACGCCGGACGAGATCCTGGGCGCGCGCGAGGCCATCAACGGACTGTACCTGGACGACCGCATCGCCGACTACATCCTGGACCTGGTGCACGCCACGCGCGAGCCCAGGAAGTACGGCGCCGCCGAGCTGGCGCCGCTGATCGAGTACGGCGCCTCGCCGCGGGCCACGCTGGCGCTGGCGGCGTGCGCGCGGGCCCACGCCTACCTGCGCGGGCGCGGCTACGTGGTCCCCGAGGACGTGAAGGCGATCGCGCCGGACGTGCTGCGGCACCGCATCCTCACCAGCTACGAGGCCGAGGCGGAGGAGGTCACGCCCGACGACGTGGTGCGCCGCGTCCTCAAGGCCGTCCGCGTTCCCTGACCGCCGCGCCGATGCCGCTCTTTTCGCGCTGGCGGCGTCCCGCGCCCGCCCCCGACCCGCTCCCCGCCGCGCCCCCCGGGCTGGCGGACGTGATGCGCCAGGTTCGGCGGATCGACCTGCGCACGCGCGGGCTGGTGGCGTCGCAGTTCACCGGCGAGTACCACTCCGTCTTCAAGGGGCAGGGGATCGAGTTCGTGGAGGTGCGCGAGTACGTGCCCGGCGACGACGTGCGCACCATCGACTGGAACGTGTCGGCGCGCACGGGGCAGACGTTCGTCAAGAAGTACGTGGAAGAGCGCGAGCTGACCGTGCTGCTGGCCGTGGACCTTTCCGCCTCGCAGCGGTTCGGGACGCGCGGGCGCTTCAAGAGCGAGATGGTGCCCGAGGTGGCGGCCACGCTGGCGATGTCGGCCGTGCGCAACAACGACCGGGTGGGGCTGCTGGTGTTCACGGACCGGGTGGAGGCGTTCGTCGCGCCGCAGAAGGGGCGGCGCCACGCGCTACGCATCCTGCGCGACCTGCTCGTCTTTCGGCCCGCGGGGCGGGGGACGGAGCTGGCGGGCGCGCTGGAGCACGCGCGGCGGGTGCTGCGGTCGCGCTCGATCATCTTCCTGGTCAGCGACTTTCAGCTCTCGCCTGACGCGCGGACGCGGTTCGAACGCGCGCTGGGCGGCGTGGCCACGCGGCACGACGTGATCCCGGTGGTGCTGGCGGATCCGGCGGATGCGGCGCTGCCGGAGGTGGGGGTGCTGCGGGTGATGGACCCGGAGACGGGGCGGACCGAGTACGTGGACACCGACGCCGCGCTGGAGCGGTTCGCCAGGGCCGCGAAGCAGGAGCGGGCGGAGCTGGCGCGCGTCTTCCGCCGTCTGGGGATGGACGAGATCGAGTTGCGCACCGACCGCCCCGTATCCACCGCCGTCCTCTCCTTCTTCCGCCGCCGCGAGCGCCGGCTGCGCCGATGAGCACGGCGTTTTCGGCGACCTTCGAGCGGTTCGTCTGGCGTCGAGCCGCGCGCGCGGGCGCCCCCCTCTCCCGGCCTCTCCCCCACGAACTGCGTGCGGGAGAGGAGAACTCGATGCCGCGTGGAAAGCCGAACACCTGCTTTTCTCCCCCTCTCCCGGCGCGGTCTGCCGGGGGAGGCGGCCGGGGGGTGGGGGACCCGCCGGCGCGGCGGATGCGCCGGCTCCTCCGGGCACCCATCGCGATCGCCTGCGCGGTTCTCGCCGCGCCTCTCCCCGCGTGGACGCAGTCCGCGGGTGGAACGGTCGGCAGGGACACAGTCGCCGTCGCAGGCGTGCGCGTGCAGCCGGACACGGTGGCGGTCGGCGACCGAATTCGCGCGGCGGTCTTCGTCCGCGCGCCGGAAGGGGCGCGGGTGGAGCTGGTGGTTCCGCCCGCGCGGGACGGCACCTACCAGACGGTGGATTCCCTGCGCGTCTATCCTCCGGACGCCGACGGGCTGCACCGCGCCGTCGCCACGATGGTGGTGTGGGTGACGGACCCGGCCGGCGCCGCGCCCGCGGAGGTGCGCGTCACGCTGCCGGACGGCGCCGCGGGCACCATCCCCGTGCAGCTTCCCCTGCCGTTCGTCCGCTCCGTGCTCCCGGCGGATTCCACCCAGCCGCGCCCGCCCAGGGACATCATCCCTCTCGCGCGCCGCGACTGGACGTGGGCGTGGATCGCGGGCGCCATCGCCCTTGCGCTGGCGCTGCTCGCGATCTGGTGGATGCGCGCGCGCCGGCGGAGCGTCCTCGCCCCCGCGGATCCGCGGGAGCACGCGCTGGCGGAGCTGGACCGGCTGCGCGCCTCCGGCGCCATCGAACGCAACGACGTGGAGGCGTTCAGCGCCGAGCTCAGCCGCATTCTGCGCGAGTTCGCCGCCGCGGTGGACCCCCGGCTGGGGACGGACCTGACCACCGAGGAACTGCTGGACCACCTGCGCCGAACCGGCGCGCGCGAGGAGGACGTCCGCAGCGTCGCGGGGGCGCTGACGCACGCGGACCTGGCGAAGTTCGCGCGGACGCGCGCGACGCCGGAGCGCGCGCTGGAGGACTGGGAGGCGGCGCGGCGCTGGGTGCGGACCTTCCGGGCGGTGGAGACGGAGCGTCCAGAGACGGAGCTCCGGCAGCCGGCGGGGGCGGGGCGATGACGGTCGGGTTCACGAATCCGTGGGCGCTGCTCCTGCTGGCGCTGGTGCCGCTCTGGGCGGCGTGGCTGCGGCGCGGAAGGCCGGGGGCGGTGGCGTTCGCCCGGACGGACGCGGTCGCCCACGCCTCGCGGGGGCGCGGGCGGTGGGCCGGCGCGGCGCCGGACGTGCTGCGGGGACTCAGCTTCGCGCTGCTGGTGGTGGCGCTGGCGGGGCCGCGCACCGGCGCGCGGGTGGTGGAAGAGGCGTCGGAGGGGATCGCCATCATGGTGGCCGTGGACGTGTCGCAGTCCATGCTCGCGGAGGACCTGCGCCCGCGCAACCGGCTGGGGGCGGCGCGGCAGACCGTCGCGCGCTTCATCCAGGGGCGCGCCAACGACCGCATCGGCCTGGTGGCGTTCGCGGGCGAGGCCATGACGCGCGTGCCGCTGACGCGCGACCACGCGGTGCTGGCGGACGCGGTGGACGGGCTGCGGTCCGGCGGGCTGGGCGAGGGCACGGCCATCGGCGACGGACTGGCCGCGGCCGCCGCCCGCCTGCGGCGGGCCGAGGAGCGCTCGAAGGTGGTGGTGCTGATGAGCGACGGCGCCAACAACCGCGGCGAGGTGGACCCGCGGCAGGCGGCCCGGGCGGCCGCGCTGCTGGGCATCCGCGTCTACACCATCGCCATGGGCTCGGACACCGTCGCCCGCATCCCCGTCGCGCTGACCCGCGTGGGCGTCCGCTACGCCATCGCGCGAACCACGGTGGACGAGGCGCTGCTGGCGGACATCGCCAGCACCTCCGGCGGCCGCTACTTCCGCGCGCGGGACACGGAGGCCCTGCGCCGCATCTACGAGGAGATCGACCGGCTGGAGCGCACCCCGGTCACCGCGCGGCGCTACCTGCGCTACCGCGACTGGTACCTCCCCTTTCTGCTGACGGGCGCGGTGGTGCTGATCCTGGAATGGCTGTTCCGCGCCACCCGCTGGGGGAGGGTGCCGTGACGGCGGCGCGCTGGGAAGACCCGTTCCTGCTGCACCTGATCGCGCTCTTTCCCGCGCTGGTGCTGGCCGCGCTGCTCCTCTGGTGGCGCCGCCGCCGCGACGTGGCCCAGGCGCTGGGCGACCCCGGGCTGGTGCGGCGGCTGGCGGGGACGGACCTGCGCCGCTTTCCCGGCGGGCGCGCCGCGCTCCTCGTTCCCGCCGGGGCCCTGCTGGGCGTGGCCGCCGCGGGCCCGCGCTGGGGTGAGGCGGGCCGCGGCGTCCCCGGCCGGGGGGACGTGGTGCTGGTGCTGGATGCGTCCAACTCCATGCTGGTGCAGGACGTGGCGCCGTCGCGGCTGGAGCGGGAGCGCGCGCTGTCCCGTACGCTGGTGGACCGGCTGGCCGGTTCGCGCGTCGGGCTGATCGCGTTCGGCGGAAGCGGGCACGCGCTCTCGCCGCTGACCTCCGACGGCTCCGCCATCCACCTGTACCTGGACGCGCTCTCGCCGGAGATCGTGAACCAGGGCGGCACCTCGCTCGATTCCGCGCTGCGCCAGGCCCTTGCGCTGCTCGGCGGGCCGGGCGAGGGGCCCACGGGCGGCTCCATCGTGCTGGTGAGCGACGGCGAAGCGCTGGAGCCGCCGGAACTCGTCGGCGCCTCCATCGACCACGCGCGGCGGCGCGGCGTTCCCGTGCACACGGTGGGGATCGGCACGGCGGCGGGCGGGCCGGTGCCGCACGTGGATCCCGAGACGGGCGAGCGCGAGGGCTTCAAGCACGAGCCGGACGGATCCCCCGCCGTGTCGCGCCTGGACGAGGCGACCCTCCGCCGGATCGCGCGGGAGACGGGGGGGACGTACCGGTGGATGCCCGGCGCGCGCGGCGTGGCCGACCTGGCGCGCGCGGCCGCGCAGGGGGGGCGGGCGGCGCGCGGGCAGGGGACGTCGCTCCCCGACAACCGCTACGAGTGGCCGCTGGGGCTGGCGCTGGCGCTGATCGCGGTGGATGCGCTCGCGGAGCGTGGCCGGCGCAGGAGGGCGGGATGAGGCGGTGGATGATGATCGCCGGCGCGGCGGCGCTGATCGGCGGGGGCGCGCTGGCGGACGCGGAGCGCGCCTACCGCCGCGGCGACTACGCGGCGGCGGCGCAGGCGTACGCGCGCGCGCTGGCGCAGGGCGATTCGTCCGCCGCCGTGCGCTACAACCTGGGAACCACGCTGCTGCGCCTGGGCCGCCACGACGAGGCGCGCCCGCACCTGGAGGCCGCCGCCCGCGCCCGTGCGCGCGCCGGCGTCCGCGTTCGCGCGGCGTACAACGCGGGGAACGCCGACCGTGAGCCCGTCGCCGCCGGGCGCGTGCCGCCGGAGCAGCGCCGCGAGCGCCTGGCGCGGGCCATCCG
>JAHWJJ010000119.1 GCA_019348475.1 Gemmatimonadota bacterium
CACGTCCCGCACCGCTCGGAAGTCGCCGTAGTACACGCTGAGGTCGTCGACCTCGAACACGGGCGCGACCGCCGCCGGGTGCCGGGCGCGGTCCTCGTGGGTGGGCGCGTCGACGTCGACGTCCATCACCTGTTCCTCTCGTAGCGGTTGCGCAGCAGGATCGCCGCGGCGTTGGCGGTGAGCAGCACGAACAGCAGCACGACGATGGCCGCCGACGTCAGCTCACGGAACTCGGGGTTCGGCTGGCGGGCCCAGCCGTAGACGATCATCGGCAGCGCGGTGAACGGCCCCTGGAGGCGCTCCACGACGTAGCGGGCCAGCAGCAGCGACAAGAAGAGCAGCGTGAAGGCCAGCAGCGACACCAGCAGCGTCTGCACGATCTCCGGCGCGGCCGTGGGGCCCTCGGGGTTCATGATCACCGGCTTGGGGTGCTGACTGCGGAACCACTGAACGCTCATGTGGATCAGGGGGATGTCCACCGCACCCACGATCCCCAGGATGGCGGCGAAGCGCTTGCCGCGCTCCGGGCTTTCCGTGGCGCCGCGCAGGATGAAGTATCCCACGTAGATGAACCACAGCAGCAGCGTGAGCGTAAGCCGCGGCTCCCACACCCACCACGCCCCCCACGCGATCTTTCCCCACAGCGGGCCGGTGATCAGCACGATGGTGGTAAAGATGACGCCCAGCTCCGCCGCGGCCAGCGCGATGGCGTCCAGCCGCTCGTCCCTGAGCCACAGGTACCCCAGCGAGCACAGGGCCACGATGCCGAAGGCCAGGAACGCCACCCACGCCGACGGCACGTGCACGTAAAAGATGCGCTGCACGATCCCCATCTCGCGCTCCGTGGGAGCGTAGAAGAAGATCATCCAGAAGCTGCCGACCAGGGTGGCCGCGGCAAGGAACCCCAGCCCCACCGACCAGCGGCGGACCCCCTGCAGCGACGTCTCCCCCGGCGTGTTGTCGATGCCGTTCATCTCGGTCCAGATCATCATCGTTTCGGCGGCGGCCCCGCGCCGGAGCGGCTGAAGCCGCCGCAACCGCTGCGGAAAGCCCGGCAAACTGCGCGGGGCTTCAACTGCGCCCCGATCCTTCCTCCGTAGTCCGCGCAGGCGGACTTTGCGCCCTTCCAGCGGGCGAATTCATTCGCTCCTCGAGCCGGGCCTCCTGCTCCTACTCCTCCATCGCGGAGCCGAACGCGGCCGTGCAGAGGAAGAGGAAGACCAGGTCGATCGCGAGCAGCATCCGCAGGTTGCCGCCGATCTCCACCAGCGGGCGGCCGACAAGCAGGCGCTGCGTTGCGCTGGCGGCAAAGATCACCACCGGGATCAGCAGCGGCAGCAGCAGGATGGGGAGCAGCGTCTCGCCGTGGCGCGTGTGCGCCGTCATGGCGCTGAACAGCGTGCCCAGCGCCATGAAGCCGACCGTGGCCAGCACCACCACCAGCACCAGCCCCCCCAGCGCCCCCGCGAAGCGCAGCCCGAAGAAGAGCGCGAATACGGGAAACACCACCGCCTCCACCGCCAGCACGATCGCCAGGTTCGCCAGGAACTTCCCCAGGAACACCGCCCCGCGCGGCACCGGCGACACCAGCACCCCCGTCAGCGCATCCGCCTCGCGCTCCAGCGCGAAGCTGCGGCCCAGGCCCAGCGTCCCCGCGAACAGCACCGTCACCCAGAGCATGGCGCCGGCGATGTCGCGCGCGCGCACCGCGGGGTCCAGCGCCAGGCTGAAGACCACGGCCACCAGCACGGCAAACGTGGCCATGGAGACGAAGCGCTCGCGGCTGCGCGCCTCCAGCAGCAGGTCCTTGCGGGCCACGGCCCACGCCTGCGCAAAATAGCGGAGCATCGTCAAACCGCCGCCGCCACCCGCTCGGTGTAGTCCCGCTCCCACCGGGCCGGGTCGATCTGCCCGCGGCGCTCGTCGCTCACCCAGCGGCCGCCCACCTGCACCGCCACGCGGTCCGCCTGCTCCAGCCCCTGCGAAAGGTTGTGCGTCACCAGCACCACCGTGCGCCGCCCGTCCTTCAGCCGGTCCAGCACCGCGCGCAGCATGGCCGAGGCGTGCGGGTCCAGCCCGGTGTACGGCTCGTCCAGAAAGACGACCTCGGGGTCGTGCAGCAGCGTGCGGGCCAGCGCCAGCCGCTGCTGCATCCCCCGCGAAAGGGTGCGCACCCGGTCCGCGGCGCGGTCCAGCAGCCCCACGCCCCGCAGCGCCTCCGCCACCCGCGCCTTGCGGTCCGGGAGCGAGTACAGGCGCGCGTAGAAGTCCAGGTTCTCCGCCGCGCTCAGCCCCGGATACAAGAACGTCTGGTGCGAAAGGAGGCCGATCTTCCTCCGCCACCCCTCCTCCTCCCCGCGCACGTCATCGCCGGCGATGCGGACGGTGCCGCGAGTGGGGCGGACGGCGCCGCAGAGCATGCGCAGCAGCGTGCTCTTGCCTGCCCCGTTGGGCCCGAAGATGGTAAGGAACTCGCCGCCCCCCAGCGCGAACTCGATCCCCCGCACCGCCGGCATCGGACCATACCACTTCTCCACCCCGCGCGCCTCCACGGCGGGAGCGTCCACGGGCACTCCGGCAGCCGCGCTCAACGCAGCCGCGCCCCGCACCCCGCGCAAAAGCGGCTGAGCGGCGGGTTCAGGAACCCGCACGCGTGCCGGTCCGGCCCCGCCGCCTCGCGCCCCGCGTCCCCGACGGCGGCCGGATCGCCGACCGCTTCGGCCGCACGCATGGCGGCCAGCGCCTCGACCGAAAGCCGCTCCTTCTGGGCGCGGTAGTCGGTGTCGTCCAGCTTGCCACCCAGGTAGTCGTACTCCAGCTCCTTGAGCGACGCCAGCGCCACGCGCCGCCGCGCCTCCGCGTCCAGCACCGCGCCGGGCGCCACGTCCACCAGCAGCGCGTCGCGCCGGTCCACCAGCGGGCGCACCACGTACCCGGCCGCCAGCAGGGCCAGCAGCAGCGACAAGAGCAGAAGCGTCACGCCGCGTCCTCCGCGTGCTCGAACTCGCGCAGCGCCGCCTCCAGCCGCGCACGCTCCTCGTCGCTCATCGGCGCGTCGGCGGCGGCGCGCGCGGGGCCCTGCGTGCGCATCACCTTGATCCGCCCCCACAGCACCAGCCCGCCCACCACCAGCGCCAGCGGCAGGATGAGCCACGCCAGCAGCCCGGCGCCGCTGCGCCGGGGCACCGCGCGCCACTCCTCGCCGTGGCGCGCGATGACGTCTTCCACGATCCCCTTCGCGCTCTGCCCCTGCGCCGCCGCCAGGCGGATGGAATCGCGCAGCGCCTCGGCCTGCGCGCTGGGGCACACCTCCAGCATGAGCCCCGGGCAGTACGGCGACCGGATGCGCGAAATCGCCGCGTCCGCCGTCTTCCGCGCCTCATCCTCCGACACCTGCGCGGCGGCCGGAACCGCGGCCACCACGAGCATCAGCCCGAGCGCAAAGAATCCGGCACCCCGGAGTCCGCGAAGGCGGACTTTGCGCCCTCCCAGGGGCGAATTCAATCGCTCCAGTCGAGGACCGGCCATCACGCCTCCACCAGCTCGGCCTCAGGCTCCGCGACCTTCGGCGCGCGGACCACCCTCTGCCGCGTGACGGGGCGCGTGGGCTCCGCCCCGGGCCACAGGGCGACCAGGGTGCCGATGGCCATGATCATCCCGCCGACCCAGATCCAGGGAACCAGCGGCTGCACCAGCACGCGAAACGTGGCCAGCGGCCGCGGGTTGGTGCCGCGGATCACGCCGTTCACGTCGTCGATGCCGGCGAGGATCAGGTACAGGTCCTCGTTCCAGGCGCGGCGGATCCCCACCTCCGACGCCACCTCATCGCGCTGCTTGTAGGCACGCTTCTCCGCCGTCAGCACGTCGATGCGGCGGCCGTCCTTCGCCACGTCCACCGACGCGATCACCTTGGTCATGTTGGTCGCCGGGTAGGCCGACATGGCCTGGTAGGTGAGGCGGTAGGTGTGCCCGAAGGGGGAGGCGATCTCCATCGACTCGCCGGGGCGCAGCGACACCTGCCGCTCCACGTCGTACGCGCTGCCGGCAAAGCCCATGAAGATGATGACGAACCCCGCGTGCACCACGTATCCGCCGTAGCGCCGCCGGTTGCGCTCCATCAGGTGGATGAACGCGGCGAAGGCGCCCTCGCCCTCGATGCGCGCCCGGGCCCGCGTCCCCTTCCAGAACTCCACGACGATCGTCGTCATCGTAAAGCTGCCCAGGACGAAGGTCAGCAGCGCGTAGGTGTTGCGCACGCCGGTCATCCACAGCACCGCGCCCACCGCCAGCGCCACCCCTGCCGGCGCGCGGAAGTTGCGCACCAGGTTGCGCCCCGTCGCCTTGCGCCACGCGATCACGGGGCCCACGCCCAGCAGCCCCAGCAGGAACAGCCCCAGCGGGATGTTCACGCGGTTGAAGAAGGGCGGGCCCACGCTGATCTTCTGCCCCGTGAAGCCCTCGGAGATCAGCGGGAACATGGTGCCCCACATCACCGTGAACATCGCCGCGACGAACACCAGGTTGTTCAGCAGGAACGCCGCCTCGCGCGAAACCACGCTCTCCAGCCGGTTCTCCGGCGCGAACGCGTCGCGCCGCCACCACACCAGCGCCGCGGACGCCACGATCAGGAAGCCCAGAAAGCCCAGGAAGATCCAGGAGATGGTGAGGTTCTGCGCGAACGAGTGCACCGACTCGATGAGCCCCGACCGCGTAAGGAAGGTGGCGAAGATGCTCAGCAGAAAGGTGCTCAGGATCAGCAGCACGTTCCACATCTTGAGCATGCCGCGCTTTTCCTGGATCATCACCGAGTGCAGGAACGCCGTTCCCGTGAGCCAGGGAAGGAGCGACGCGTTCTCAACCGGGTCCCAGAACCAGTATCCGCCCCACCCCAGCTCCACGTACGCCCACATCATCCCGAAGATGATGCCGTTGGTCAGGAAGAACCAGGCGAGCAGCGTCCACCGCCGCGTGGTGGTGATCCACCGCGTGTCCAGCCGCCCGGACAGGAGCGCGCTGACGGCGAAGGCGAACGGGATGGTGAAGGCGGTAAAGCCCAGGTACAGCGTGGGCGGGTGGATGGTCATCCAGTAGTTCTGCAGCTGCGGGTTCAGCCCCCGGCCGTCGGCGGGGGTAAAGTCCATCAGCTGGAACGGGTTGGACGCAAAGAGGACCACGCCCAGAAAGAACGCGAGCACCAGCAGCAGGGTGCCGCTTACGTACGGCATGAACTCGCGGTTGCGCCGCCGGTTCTGGAACACGGCGATCGACGCGAACAGGGCCAGCAGGAGCCCCCAGAACACCAGCGACCCCGTCTGGCCCGCCCACAGCCCGGTGATCTTGTAGAAGAGGCTGAGCTCGCGGTTGCTGTACCCCGCGACGTACCTGTAGCCGTACTGGTTGCCCACGAACGCCGCGATGATGGCGGCGGAAGACACCACCAGCAGGCCGAACACGGCGTAGACGGCGCGCTCCGCGCTGAGCACCCAGTCGCCGCGCCCGCGCCGGCCGCCGGCAAAGCCCAGCGCCATTCCCCACAGCGCCAGGATGAACGCGACCCAGAGGGCGACTTCCCCGATCTGCGTCACGTCCTGAAGTCCTCGTCGGCGGCCTCGTAGCGCGAGCCGCACTTCGTCAGCACCGTCGTCGCCTCGAACGTTCCGCTCTCGGCCAGCCTCCCCTCCACCACCACGTCGCGCCCCTCCTCGAAGGTGTCGGGAAGCGGCCCGTTGTAGTGCACGGGAAAGCGGGTGCGCCCGCTGGCGATGTCCACCACCTCGAAGCGCAGGTCCAGCGTCCGCGCGTCGAACCGCACCGAGCCGGGGACCACGCGCCCGCCCACCTTGGCGCCCAGCTGGCGCGCGGAGGGGTCGGCGGTGACCTTGGCGGCCAGCTCGTCGGGCGTGTAGTAGTACATCATGGAGTCCTTCATGCCGGTAACGGCCAGGTACCCCACGACGCCGACCAGCACCAGCGCGCCGGCCATGAACCTGCTCTGCTTCTTCACGGGCGGATAGCCTCCGTGGACGGTGCCCCCTCGCAAGCCGGGGAATATACTGCCGAAGCGGATGCGGTGAAAGGGATTGCGCGTGGTGGAAACCCGCAGGCGCGGTAGGGATTTGCCTTACGGGGAGGGGATGAACTGCATGGCGCGCGGCGTCCGGCACGCTTCAGCCGTTTCCGCGAGCGCCCCCTCCGGGCTCGCTCAGGGCATTTCCAGCCGCGCGCTTCAGCCCGCGGCGGCGCGCGCGAGTCCCGGGGAACATCATTTTACTTGCCACCGGACGCCCACGGAATGCATTCCTAGGGACGGCGCCGATGACGACATCCCCTTCATGATGGAGACTTCATATGGAGACGCTCGCCTGGATCGTGGTGATCGCCATGCTCCTCGGCCAGTACTTCGCGGGGACGGCGGATTACTTCCTCTCGATCGAAAACCCCCGCCCGCTGGACGACAACATCACCATCATCACCATCTACGGCTGGGGCTTCGCCACCGAGTCCAGCCGCACCCACACCGCGGAGCTGGCCGGCCAGGGCTTCGCCGACGTGCGGATGTTCGCGACCCGCCGGCAGGTGCTGGTGTCGCTCTTCACCGCGGGCTTCGTTCGCCCGGTGAGCATCGCCTGGCGCGGCAACGCCGGCCAGCATCCGCTGGGGGAGGCCTGATGGCCACCGCGCACATCGTGGAGCTGGAGGGCCGCCGTGAGTGGGAGAACTACCACAGGACCGGGACCTCGCACCTCAAGAAGCGGTATGGGCTGCGCAGCGGCGACGGCGGCCGCGGGCGAGACGACATCGCGCAGGCCGCCTCGGAGGTGCAGAAGTGGCTTCTGGCGGCGAAGGAGGAAGGCGTGCCGGTGCGGCCGGTGGGCGGCGCGTGGTCGCTCTCCAACATCCAGCTGGTCCAGAACGGGTGGATGCTGAACACCCGCCGCTTCAACCGCTGCTTCCGGCTGGCGGGGCACGACTTCGCGCGGCCCGGGTCCGTGGATCCCGGCGCGTTCATGCTGATCGAGGGCGGGGTGCAGGTGGACGAGGTCAACGACAAGCTCCAGGAGATTGAGCGAAGCCTCGTCACCACCGGCGCCAGCAACGGGCAGACCTTCCCCGGCGCCTGCGCCACCGGCACCCACGGCTCGGTGCTCACCGCCGGCGGCATCCAGCAGCACGTGCGCGCGGTCCAGATCGTCACTCCCGGCGGCATCTACTGGATCGAGCCGTCGGCCGGGCTGATGAGCGACGACTTCATCCGCGAGACCGGCTCCGCGCCCGTGCGCGACGACGATGCGTTCGCGGCCGCGCTGGTGGCGGTCGGCTCCCTGGGGATCGTCACCGCGATGGTGATCGAGTCCGTGCCCCGCTACCTGGTGCGGCCCTGGCTCAAGCTGATCGACTTCGCCCGCGACGATGTCGAAACCCTGGAGCGCGGCGACTTCCGCGCCTTTTCCGAGAAGCACGGCCTCAAGGGACACGACCCGTACTTCGTGATGGTCATCACCACGCCGTACCGGCCGTGGGGCGGCAAGGCGGTGGCGCGCATTCTCTACCAGTTCCCCTATCACTCCCGGTACGAGCACGTGGAGCCGGGCAAGCTGGGCGCCGGCTACGACGCGCAGAGCATGATGGCCTGGGCGCTGCGCCAGTTCCCCTGGGCGCGGGGCCAGATCCTGCAGCTCATCATGCGGCTGGGCGTGGGAAAGGGGATCACGGAGGAGCGCTACGGCACCTGGGGCGAAACCCTGGAAAGCTCCAGGCCGACCGCCGATTCCTTCTCCGCCGCCCTGTTCTGCGACCGCGCCAGGCTGGTGCACACCCTGGAGGCGTTGTGCACGGCGTTCAGCCGTGCGGGCGGATCGACGGCGGTGACGCTGCGCTTCGTCAAGGGCGGCTACGGCCTGCTCTCACCGGCACGCTGGGAGAACTCGGTCGCCATCGACTGCGACGGGCCGGGCGGCGAGGGGACCCTGCGTGCTTATCGCAAGATGCTCGACGCGCTGGAGCGGCAGGGCATCGAGCACACCCTGCACTGGGGCAAGATCAACAACCTGACGCCCGCGCGGGTCGCGGCGAACTACGGCGACGACCTCAGCCGGTGGAGGGCGGTGCGCGACCGGCTGCTCCCCGACCCCGCCGACCGGCGCCTGTTCGCCACCGAGGAGCTGCGGGCGTTCGGCCTGGCCGACTAGCGTCCGCGCTCCGTTCGCGCGTCGGAGCGGCGCGCGGCGCCTTGCCTCGGCGGCTCGATCCCCCGCGCCGGCCCTTTCCTCCATTCGCGCCCGCGAACACCAGCCGCACCGGCACCTCCGGGTGTCCAGCGCCGTCATTGTCCCCGCCGCGCGCTCACTGCGACCGCGACTGCACCGCCGCCGCCGCGCCGACGCCGGCGAGGTCCCACACGATGTCATAGAACGAGGCGGTGGCCGTCTCGCGCCCCAGGTCGCTGACCTCCTTGGCGATCCCCACGGCGGCGCCGGTGCCCACGCCCACCATAAGCGCGCTGTCGTGGTCCAGCCCCGCGGCGCGCGCCCCGCTGGCGGCCAGGCTGGTGACGATGAACGAGGTGATGAAGTGCTTGAACTTGTCCTCGCCAAAGAAGTTGTCGGGCGGCTGCGGCGTCTGCGGGCCGCCGAACGAAAGGCACAGGAAGAGGATGCACGCGTTCACGGGCGGCTCCGGGATGGACGTGGGTGTGGATGCGCAAGGGAAAGATGACGCGGCTCGCCCCCGATGCAAGGCCGGCGCCGCGTGCGCCGGGCGGCGGTCGCGTCCCCCGGCGAAAGTATGACGCTGCGACCATTCACCTTCTGCGCCGAAAATCATATATTGGATTTCAAGCAGAGGTGCGGATTGCGGCGTGGACGCGCGGATCAGGCCGCTCCCGGCTCGCCACCCCGCATGATGATTGTCGCGGCGCGGCCGGATCGCGCGGCCCGTGCCGCGGCGGCGCAACCCCCAGCCCCGGAGGAGACCATGGCCCGCCTGACCGTCGAAGCCGTCGCCGAGGACACCCTCACCGCCCCGGAAGAGCGCCCCACCAACCGCATCGTGGCCTCGGTCACGGACCCGAACGGCGAGCCGGTGACGGGGCTTACCGCGGCCAACTTCCGCATCCACCCAATGGCGTCGGACAACGGCGGCGCCAACGTGCACGTAACCCAGGTGCGCCCTGGGCCGCTGGCCGGCTTCTACCACATCGACGTGGTGCCCAACGGAGGCCGCAGCGTGTGCGTGTTCGCCATCGCCGCGTCGCGCGGCGCCGACAAGGGCCAGACCCTCGCCACGGTGGCCGTAGATTGACGCGGCGCCCGCGCGAAGGGAAAAGCCCCTGACGCGCGGACAGCCTTTCAGCAGCATGGTGCGCCCCCTCCGCTCGCTGAGGCTCGCACCTCCCCCAAAAAGCCCTGGGGGAGGTTGAACTGCGCTTTCATCCCGCCCGGTGCGCGAAGCGTCCGCCGTCGGACACCCGCTTTGCAGGCGCCAGTAGCCGCCCGCGCAGACCCTTGCCGCTGCAGGGCCTATGGCGGCGACCGAAGGACCTTGCCGGCTGAACCGTAGGCTCGGGTCGCCGCACGAACGCCCGCCTCACGCGGCGGGCGCAAGGTATTGATGTACTTCGAGTTATGCGCGTGCGCTCACTCAGGGTGACTGGGGGTGAAGGCGCGCATCAGGAAGACGTCTTCTTCGCGGCCACGCTCGCGGCGATCAGGGGGCCGTGCAGCTTGCCATTTTCGATAAAGATCTTGTTGGCGTCGTGGCCGCTGACCACCACGCCGGCCACGTAAATGCCTGGGACGTTCGTCTCCATGGTCGCGGGAGCGTGGTGCGGGACGGCCGTCACGGGATCCACCTCCACCCCCAGGCGGGTCAGGGGCGACGGGTCGGGCTCGAAACCGGTCATCGCCAGCACCCAGTCGTTCGCCAGCGTGCGCCGCACCCCCGTCTCCAGGTGCTCCACGACGACCTCGCGCGGGCGGATCTCCAGGATGCGGTGGCGCCACAGGGCGGGGATGGAGCCGTCGGCGATGCGGTTCTCGATGTCCGGCCGCACCCACGGCTTTACCCCCCTGTCCAGCTCTTCGAACAGGTGGACGATCGTGACCCGTGCGCCCTCCCGCCAGCAGGTGAGGGCGGCGTCGGCGGCGGAGTTCCCTCCGCCCACCACCATCACGTCCAGGGACCACTAGGGATAAGGGAGGGTGGAGTAGTAGCGCACCGTCGGGAGGGCATCGCCGGGAGCGCCGCGGGCTCCGGGGTTGTAGTGGTACCC
>JAHWJJ010000120.1:0-7802 GCA_019348475.1 Gemmatimonadota bacterium
GGGGGAGAGGGGCCGGGGGAGAGGGGGCCTCCGCGGGCGGCAGGATGCCCGCCGAGATGCACGAGGGCGGCGCCCCCCAGTCGGCTTGATGAATCCAGCGCGTGATGGAATCCTCCCGCTCTCCCGTGCAGTTGTCGGGAGCGGGGCCCGGGGGTGAGGGCCGCGGCGACGCCCGCCCGCCAGCTCGCTTGCGACCCGACCAACCATTCCCGATGACCGATATCCACACCTCCCAACCCCTCGCCCCGCCGGTGGACCTGCTGGCCATCGCGGCGCACCGCGACGACGTCGAATTGCTCGTCGGCGGGACGATGGCCAGGACGGCCGCGCAGGGCTACCGCACCGGCATCCTGGACCTGACGGCGGGGGAGATGGGCACCGACGGCAGCGCCGACCTGCGCGGCCACGAGGCCGACGCGGCGGCGAAGGTGCTGGGCGTCGCGGCTCGCCGCAACGCGGGGCTCCCCGACGCGGGGCTGGAGAACACGCCCCAGACGCGGCGCATCGTGGCGGCGTTCGTCCGCGCGTTCCGCCCGCGCGCCGTCATCGTGCCGTACGTCACCGGCCGCCATCCCGACCACCGCGTCGCCTCGCAACTGGCGTACGACGCCTGCTTCCTGGCGGGCTTGAGCAAGCTCGACGTGCCCGGCGAGCCGCACCGGCCGCACAAGCTGCTCTACGCGCTCACCTACCGCGAAGACCCGCTCAAGCCGAGCTTCGTGGTCGACATCACCGACTTCATGGAAACCAAGATGGAGGCGGTGCGGTGCTACGCCTCCCAGTTCGACGGCAAGACGTGGGGGGGCGAGGTCTACCCCGGCGGCGACCGGCCGCTCTACGACCAGGTGCGCATGCACGCCGCGCGGTACGGCTCCCTCATCCGCACCGCGTACGGCGAGCCCTTTCACGTCGTGGAAACCATGCAGGTGGACGACGTGGTCGCACTGCCGGTCCGGAGCATCTGACGGGATGACGCGGCGTCGGCCCGGACCGTGGCGCTCCGGGCCGACGAACGTTGTGGGAAGAAACGGGTCGGGCGCGGGGATCCCGATTGGGATCACCCGCGCCCGCAGTTGAGCGACCGGCCTCTGCCGCGCTCTGGGCTTAGCGGTTTCCCGCACGTCCCAGGTGTTTTCGCGCTCGAGACGCCAGCTGTGCGACCGGCGCTCACTCCCAATATGCACCCGCCTACGCCTCGGCGCAATGGACTTCGATGATCAGGCGTTTCCAGCTGGGCACCTCGCTGCCGTGCACGCGCACGGCCGTGGCGCGCGCAGATCCCCCTCGCAGCAGCCACGGCGCCAGCCAGTGGTTGATCTCCGGCGGCAGGTGCCCCACCGGATCGCCGCCGCGGCAGTGCACCCATACCATGGGGTCCTCTTCCATGGGCGGATCGGGGATCAGGATCAGCTCTTCGCCCTGCGCCATCCTGTCCACGACCGCCGCCCGCGCCCCGAAGACCGTGCCGTGCACGGTGGTGCGAAAGGTGGGCGGGCGGCTCTCCGGAAGCGGCGGAATCATGCGCATGCGGCACCTGTGCGGATGATCGGATCCATCGTGGCAATGTAGTGCGGGGGAGGCGGCGCTTCAAGTGTTCCGTTCGCGGCGTGAACACCAGCGAAACCTAATCCGCGCTTGCGTTTATCAGTCACCGTCCACCCGCGCCCGCCGACCGATGACCGATCCGGTGTACCTGGACCACGCGGCCACCACGCCGCTGCGCCCCCAGGCGCGCGAGGCCATGCTGGACGTGCTCTCGCGCCGCTGGGGCAACCCGTCCAGCGTCCACCGCTGGGGCCGCGAGGCGCGTGCCGCGCTGGAAGACGCACGCGCCCGCTTCGCCGCCCTCATCGGCGCGGAGCCGGCCGAAATCGTCTTCACCCGCGGGGGCACGGAGGCGGACAACCTGGCGGTGCTGGGGCGCGCGCGGGCGGTCGCGGGCCCGCTCGCCTGCTCCGCGATCGAGCACAGGGCCGTCCTCGCGGCCGCCAGGGCGGCGGGGAGCGACCGGCTCCGCATCGTCCCCGTGGATGAAAACGGGGTCGTCGACGCGGACGCGCTCGCCGGGGTGCTGCGCGAGGGTACCCCGGCGCTCGTCTCCGTGATGTGGGCGAGCAACGAGGTGGGAGCCGTGCAGCCGGTGGAGCACGTCGCCGGCCTCTGCGCGGAGGCGGGCGCCGCGTTCCACTCGGACGCGGTGCAGGCGCTGGGCAAGGTGCCCGTGCGCGTGGACCGGGTGCGGGTGGACCTGCTGTCGTTCAGCGCGCACAAACTGGGCGGCCCGCGCGGCGCCGGCGTGCTGTTCGCGCGGCGCGGCACCCGGCTGCACCCCCTGCTGTTCGGCGGCGGCCAGGAGCGCGGGCTGCGCCCGGGAACGGAGGACGTGGCATCCGCCGTCGCCTTTACGGTGGCGGCGGAACTGGCGGAGGCGGAGCGAGAGCAGGCAATGGCGCGCGCCGCCGCGCTGCGGGACCGGCTCGAGGCCGGCCTGTGCGAGCGCATCCCCGGGCTGCGGATCAACGCCGCCGCCACGCAGCGCCTGCCCACCATCAGCAATCTCTCCGTCCCCGGCGCGGACCCGGAGATGCTGTTGATGGCGCTGGACCTGGAGGGGATCGCCGCCTCCTCGGGGTCCGCGTGCAGCAGCGGCGCGGTGGAGCCGTCGCACGTGCTGCTGGCGATGGGGCTGCCGGCGGAGCTCGCCGGACCCTCGGTGCGCTTCTCGCTGGGCCGCGACACCACGCAGCAGGAGATCGACCGGGTACTGGAGATCTTCCCCCGCGTCGTGGAGCGCGTGCGGACGTAGATCGGCCGCGGCGTGATCGCATTTTCGGCTCAGCGAGCGATCGTCGGGGAGGCGGCCGAGGCAACGGGGAATCGCGGGCGCGACGCACGCATCATCAGGAAGGGGATCATCGGACGATGGAGAAGAAGAACGTCCTCGTGGCCATGTCGGGCGGCGTGGACTCGTCGGTGGCGGCGGCGCTGCTCGTGGAGCAGGGGCACAACGTCATCGGCGTCACGATGAAGACCTTCTGCTACTCGGAGGCCGACGCGCAGGCGGACGGTCCCACCCGGTCGTGCTGCGGCCTCGATGGGATCATGGACGCGCGCCTGGTGGCCGACCGGCTGGGCATTGCGCACTACGTGTTCGACGTGGAGCGCGAGTTCACGCGCGACGTGATCGACGACTTCGTTTCTGAATACGCCGCCGGCCGCACGCCCAACCCCTGCGTGCGCTGCAACGGCAACACCAAGTTCCGCGACCTGCTGCGCCGGGGAAAGATGCTGGGCTGCGAGTTCATCGCCACCGGGCACTACGCGCGGATGGGGACCGATGAGGGCGGCCGGCCCGTGCTGCTGCGGGGTATGGACGAGAAGAAGGACCAGTCGTACTTCCTGTGGGCGCTGCCGCCGGAGATGCTTCCCAGGCTGATGTTCCCGCTGGGCGAGCTGACCAAGCCCGAGGTGCGCGAGATGGCGCGGCAGCTGGGGCTCTCCACGGCGGAAAAGCCGGAGAGCATGGAGATCTGCTTCGTCCCCACGGGGGACTACGCGGGCTTCCTGGGCAAGCGCCTGGGCGCGGACCACGCCGCCCTCTCCCCCGGCGCGCTGGTGACCGCGAGCGGCGAGGTGATCGGCCAGCACGACGGGTACGCGCGCTACACCGTGGGCCAGCGGCGCGGGCTGGGCGGAGGCCGGTCGCTGCCGCTGTACGTGATCGGCACGCGCCCGCAGACGCGCGAGGTGGTGGTCGGCACGGCGGACGAGCTGCTGCGCGGCGACGTGGCCATCGGCGAGCTGAACTGGCTGGCTACCCCGCCATCCGCTGGCGACGCCGTCCGCGTGCAGGTGCGCCACCGCGCCCCCCCCGTCCCCGCGCGCGTGGAGGGGGTGGAGGACGGCCTCGTTCGCCTCGCCTTCGACGATCCCCAGCGCGCCATCACCCCCGGCCAGTCCGCCGTCCTCTTCCGCGGCGACGTGGTGCTTGGAGGCGGGCGGATCGCGGCGTAGCCTGGGCGCCCGGCGGACCATGGATTTCGTCAAATGCTGGTCGTGCGGACCGGCGCCGCTGTACCCGGTCGTGATGATCGTGCTCGGCGCGGCGATCCTGCTCTTCGTGTGGAAGTCGCTCAGGCCGCCGCGCCGCCCCGACTGGTGGCGCTCGGGGCGTCATCGGATAGGCCAATAACAAACGGGAGTGGTACCGTGCGGCACCGCTCCCGTTCTGCTTCACCTCACGGGGTTGCCCGACGCTCGCCGGGCACACCGTCTCACGCGCTGATCGCGCCGAACGTCTTCCAGGTGCCGGGCGAGCCGGTGGCGGTGCACACCCAGCCGACGGTGCCGCCTGCCGTGGGCGCCAGGTTGAACATGATGTCGCCCGCCTGCCACTCGCCCGTGGTGGGCGCCGCCGAGCCGTACTCGATGCGCTTGCCCACCACCTGCAGCCCCCGCTCGAACGACGCCGGCGCCGACTGCGCCCCCATGGGCGCCGCCACGCCCACCAGCGCGCCCACCCCGCCCAGGTAGTAGGAGTACGCAGCGTCGTCGATGGGCGAGATGACGATGAACCAGTCCTCCTGGGGATAGTAGGTAACGGCCGCGCGCACCCACTCGGTTTCGGTGCTCGCCACGTGGCCGAGCCAGCGCACCCGCCCCGTGACGGTTTCGAATACGCCCAGCGAGATCTCGGCGCCAGAGATGCGCTTGATGTCGGCCCAGACGGTGATCGGCTGGTTGAGGTACTGGGTGGGGTCGTGCACTCCGAACGCCAGCGTAGCGCGGGTGGAAAAGCCGCTGGCCGCGCCGCCGCTCACCTCCGCGGCGTAGCGATTGAACCGGTGGGCCGTGTCCGTCTGGTCCGCGCCGGTGCGCACCAGGGTCGGCTGCATGCCCAGGTAGCCGAAGCCCAGCGGCCACCGCGACAGGTCGCCGTTGGGCACCAGGTTCTCGGCCGTGAAACGCTGCATTCCCGTAGCCGCGACGATACCGCCCTGGCTGGTGTCCTGGAACGTGCTCAGGAATGAGTCCTGCCTGCGGGGCTGCGAGTACGGGTTCTTCTGCCCCACCACGTTCTCGACCTCGTACCGCACACAGGTGGGCTCGATGGTCAGGTACCCCACGGTGATGCGGTTGATGGTGAAGTCGGCGCAGCTCTGCAGGGTCAGCTTCTCCAGCTGCGTTCCCGTGCTGAAGAAGCCCGAGTCGCGGATGGTGAACGAGCTGCTGTTCTTGATCAGGGTGCCGTTGACGTTGGCCTCCACGTGCAGGTCGTAGAGGTCAAAGCCCAGGCAGCCGTCGATGTACAGGGCGTACCCGGTGCCGTACACGCTGCCGCTGCTCACCCAGAAGCCCTCGTACGTGCCGGTGATGGCGTTGTTGCCGCCCGACTGGTCCTGCGGCTGGAACGCCAGGCCGCCGCCCTCGCCGCCCTCCACGATGCAGTCGAAGACGCAGGCGTTGGTGGGCATGGTGGACGGCGTGGACGAGAAGGTGCGCAGGTCCGCCACCAGGATCCCCGCCCCGTTCCACGTTCCGGAGTTGTCCGGATACCCGTCTAACGAGTTGTTCTGCACGATGAAGTTGAAGCGGGTCAGCAGGCAGCCGCCCACCACGACGGCGTGCTCCGACGACCCCGGCCGCACGTGGACGTTCTCGAACCTTGCGCGGTGGCAGTGGTACACGCCCAGGCCGTACCGGCACGACCCCGACGGCCCAAAGATCCCGAAGTTGGCGTAGGTCTGGTTCTCAGCCGCGGAGTCCCCCGCCAGCAGCCCGATCACCACTCCGGTCTTGGTGGTGCTGTTCAGGTCCAGCCACATGGCGGACGCCGACCCGCTCCCCACGATGCTGATGGGCTTGTTGATGGTGATGGTGTCGGTGACGCGGAACTTGCCGGTCGGAATGTACAGGGTACCGCCGTAGGGAACCGCCGCGATGGCGTCGCGGATGGCGGTGGTGTCGTCGGTCACGCCGTCACCCACCGCGCCGTAGCCGCGCACGTTGTACACGGCCCCGCCCTTGTCCTGGATTACTCCAGTGTAGACTGGATCAGCCATGGTTCCTCTCCCGCTGGGTGTCCTCCCGCCGCGTGTGTGCGGCGGCCGCAACCGTTCCGAACAATCTTCGGATTATCTTCGGTCGCGTTTGGAATATCACCCATTTCTCCTGATCCCGGAACCGGCTCGCCGCACTCTTGTGACCACGCCAAAAACCTCTTTATCACTTGCGTCATGTGCAATTTTCGGCGTGCCCTCCGGCCGCTCAGCGATCGCGGCGAATGCTTTGCTGGTCCATCACACGGCCCGGCGCTATGGATGGAGGAGAGCGATGAAGAAGCTGAAGCTGGCCGACTGACGGTGGAATCGTTCGATACGGATTCCAAGCAGAGCGCGCCGCAGGGAACGGTCTTCGCGGCAGCCGACACTGATGTGAGTTGTGGCGGGGGCCAGACGCCCGGGCATACGTGCGATCAGACGAATTGCTGCTCGGAACTGTGCTTCCAGGTGAGCTCGTTCACGGACAACTCGTACTGCTGCGCCTGAGAGGCACGCAACAGAGCAGAACGGGAGCGGCGCCACCCGGCACCGCTCCCGTTCCGCTTTTGGGACATGCCGCGCCTACTCGAGTTCCTTTGAGTCCCTGAGCAGCGCGCGCAGCCGGTCCACCTGCGGGTCGTGGATCATTTCCTCGGCGTCGGCCTCATCGCCCTGCACCTCGACGAAGCGGGCGCGCAGGGAAGGGTCCGACAGGCAGTGGAAGATCACCTTGGGCCGGATCGACAGGCCGAAGCGGCCGCCCGACGCAAAGGCTTCCCAGGTAAGCAGGTTCTCGTCGGTGAACGTCTGGCTCATTCGGAAGTTTCCAGTGCCCAGGTTCAAGTGCCCAGTACCGAGTGCCGAGTACCTCGCGCGCCTGCCCGGCACTCGGCACTGGACACTGGGCACTGCTTTTCTCAGTGCCTCATCCCCGCGGCGGCGGCGAACTCTTCGAACTCCTTGCGGGCGGGCTCGTCCAGCGTGTCGGGGACGTCCACCTGCACCTTGACGAACTGATCGCCGCGCCGGCCGCTCTTTTCCACGCCCATCCCCTTGATGCGAAAGCGGCGCCCCGGCTGCGTCCCCGGCGGCACCTTCAGCACCACGAACTGCCCGTCCACCGTCCGCACCTTTACCTTGGACCCCAGCACGGCCTGGGCCAGGTTCACGTGGATGGTGCACTCCACGTCCAGCCCGTCGCGCGTGAAGAACGAATCCGGCTCCACCCGGAAGGTGAGCACCAGGTCCCCCGGCGGCCCGCCGCCCGCGCCGCGGTCGCCCTGCCCGGCCAGGCGGATCTTGGACCCGGTGTCCACCCCCGCCGGAACGGTGACGTTCACGGCGCGCTGGCGGCGCACCTGTCCGTTGCCGGCGCAGGTGGCGCACGGCTCGCTGGGCACCTTCCCCTTGCCGCCGCACATGGGGCACGGGCGGGTGACGCCGAAGCTCCCCGCGCCGAAGGTCACCGTCCCCTTGCCCTGGCACTCCGGGCAGGTGGTGACCGTGGCGCCCGGCGCCGCGCCGGAGCCGCGGCAGCTGGGGCAGTCCTCCGTAACCGGCACCTGGATGGTCACCTTTCCGCCGCGGACGGCGGTGCGAAAGGGGATCTCCACCGCGTACTCGATGTTCTCACCCCGCTCCGGCCCGCCCCCCGGCCGCGCCCCCCGGCGCTTTCCGAAGTCGAAGATCGAGCCGAAGATGTCGCCCAGCCCGCCCGCCTCCAGGTCGTCGAAGGTGAACGTCTGCGCGCCACCGCCGCCC
>JAHWJJ010000120.1:7902-10269 GCA_019348475.1 Gemmatimonadota bacterium
GCCGCCCATCCCGCCCATCCCGCCGAACGCGCCCATCCTGCGCATCTGGTCGTACTGCTTGCGCTTCTCGTCGTCCGACAGCACGGCGTTCGCTTCGGAAAGCTCCTTGAAGCGCTCCGCGGCGGCCGCGTCGTTGGGATTGGCGTCCGGGTGGTACTGCTTGGCGAGTTTGCGGTACGCCTTCTTGATCTCGTCCGCGCTGGCGTTCTCGGCCACGCCCAGCACGCGGTAAAAGTCCTTGGTCTGTGTCGCCATCGGAACCTGACTCGGATGAACGGCGCCCGTCCGCTGCGCGAAGGGGCGGGCGCGGGATCAGCCCTGGTGCTTCTTGACGACGACGCGCGCGGGGCGCAGCAGCACGCCCTTGAGCCGGTACCCCTTCTGGTACACCTGCGCCACCATGTTGTCTTCTTCCGCGCTCTCCGCCGGAACGGTGGTCAGCGCCTCGTGGATGGTGGGGTCGAAGGGGCGGCCGGCGGCCTCCACCTCTTCCATCCCCGCGGCCTCCATGGCGCGCAGGAACTTCTTTTCCACCATCTCGCACCCCTCGTGCAGCGCGCCGGCGGGGGTGGTGGCGGGGTCGAAGTCCGCGACGCGCGCCAGGTCGTCCAGCGGCTCCAGCAGCCGCTCCAGCAGCTGCGCCTGGGCGCGCACCCAGCTTTCGCCGCGCTCGCGCTCCACCCGCTTGCGGTAGTTGTCGAACTCCGCCGCCAGCCGCAGGTGCCGCTCGCGCAGCCCCGCGTCGTCGCCTGCGCCGGAGCGCGTGGACGCCTCGGCGGCCGCGGGTCCGTCGCCGCCCGGGCCGTTCGACTGGCCGTTCGACTGGCCGTCCCCGTCGCCGGCGGCCGTGGACGCCTGCCCTTGGCCCGACGGCTGCTCCTCGCCGGCGGCCTCGCCGTTCTCCACCGCCTGCGCCGCGTCTTGCGGGCGCTCCGCGGAACCGTTCTCGTCGTGCTCGCTCATCATCCCTGGATCGGTATACCAGCCTGTACAATGCGCGCCCCGCCGGACCCACACGGGGCCGGCGGGCGATCTTCGTCCCGCCGCATCTGCCGCGTCCATCAGGGGCAAGCGAGGTGCCATCCACCGCCCGCCAGTATGGCAGGACGGAGGTTCAAGTGCCGAGTGCCGAGTGCCCAGGTCCAGGTGCCCGGTGCCCAGGATCGGGTCAGCGGACCGACGGGTACTCGCCGTCTCACCTGATACTTGAACCTGGGCACTTGAACCTCGGCACTTGAACCTCGGCACTTGAACCTGGGCACCTGAACCTCGGCACCTGAACCTCGCCCTCACCTCACCCCATGCGCGCCTTCAGCCACGCCGCCACGTCGGCCACCACGCGATCGCGATCCTGCTCGTTCAGCGACTCGTGCTGAAAGCCCTCGTACCGGCGCACCTCCACCTCGCCCGGGCAGGCGCTGGCGAAGCGCGCCACCGCTTCGGGGAGCACCACCCGGTCCGCCGTGGGCGCCAGCACCAGCAGGGGGACGCGGATGCCCTCCGGCCGCACGAACGCCCCTTCGATGGCGGCCAGCATCTCCGTGTACAGCCGCGGCGTGATGGCGTTGTGCAGCAGCGTGTCCGCGCGGTACGCCTGGTCGTAGCCGGGCGCCGTGGACAGCATGGCCGTGTCGATCTCGTTGTGGAACGGCAGCCAGGGCAGCCACCGCGACAAGAAGCCGGAAACGGCCACCTTCCACCGCGGCGCCTGCACCGCGATCCCCACCAGCGGCGCGGAAAGGACGGCGCCGCGGTACCCCGCCTCCGGGTGCGTCTGCAGGTGGTGGATGGCGATCAGCCCGCCCAGCGAGTGCCCCAGCAGAAAGCGCGGGGTGGCGGCCGGATGCTCGTTCGCGGTCGCGCGGCGAAAGCTTTCGAAGTCGCGCACGAACTCGCCGAAGTGCGCCACGTGCCCGCGCCGGCCCCCGGAGTGCCCGTGCCCGCGGTGGTCCAGGGCGTGGACGGTGATGCCGTGCTCCGCCAGCTCCTCCGCCAGCGCCGCGTACCGCCCCCCGTGCTCGCCCAGCCCGTGCGACACCAGCAGCACCCCGCGCTCCGCCGCCGCGGGCCAGGAGCGATAGTGCAGCCGCACGCCGTCGTCCGCGCGCAGCTCGCCCGTGCGCTCCCCCGTGGCGCTCACGGGCGGGGGATGCGGTCGACCTGGGTCACGGCGCCGCCTGCCCCTTGCGCGACAGCACCCCGAAGTCGCGCAGGTACACGTACAGCGAGTAGACCGTCAGCACCACCGCGATGGCCAGCGTCACGGCGGTGAACGCCGCGTGGAACCACTGCCAGTAGTCCCACGCGCCCCCGCTCCACCCCCGCTCGCGCGCCGCCGACTGCAGCGCGTACCAGAAGATCGCCGCG
>JAHWJJ010000121.1 GCA_019348475.1 Gemmatimonadota bacterium
ACAGCCTTTCAGCAGCATGGTCGGCTCCGCGCCGCGCCCCCTCCGCTCGCTCAGGCTCGCACCTCCCCCCAAAACCCCTGGGGGAGGTTGAACTGCGCTTTCATCCGGCACGTGCGCGCAGTGCCGGATGACTGAACGGAAACAGGCCCGGAGCGCGAACAGCCTTTCAGCAGCATGGTCGGCTCCGCGCCGCGCCCCCTCCGCTCGCTCAGGCTCGCACCTCCCCCCAAAACCCTGCGGGCGGTTGAACTGCGCTTTCATCCCGCATGGTGCGCGTGAGAGATCCGGCACCCGCTCGGCAAGTGAGCGCGCTCGTGTCACACGTGATGGTCTGACGCTCACGCCAGATCCATCACTCGATCACTCCATCACTCAATCGCGGCCGCCTCCCGCGCTGGCCGGCGCCTTGCGTTTCCGCGCAGCGAGCGGCCGGGAGGGGCCCGGCCAGGCACGGAACGTATCCGTCAGCCGCCGCGCGAGGCCTGCGGCGGCACGGATGATGAAGCATCCGCCCCGCCTATGGAATACGCACAGGACCCCTTCCTGTTTCCGCTGGTGCGCGAGCCCGCGTCCAGGTGGGAGCGGGCCGGGCTTTCGGAACGCCAGGAACGCACGTTCAACCGCGTGGCCACGCTGCTGACCGGGCTGTTCCTGATCGGGTGGACGTACACCATCGCCTTTGCGCCGCGCGCGGACCTGGACGCGGGCGCGCCGGTGGCGCGCATCAGCACGCAGCTCATCCGCAGCCCGCTGGCGGTGGACGCGCCGCCGGAGCCGGCGTTCCTGGTGGATCAGTTCGTCCGCAGCTTCGAGCAGGACTTCGCCAGGGGCGTGGGCGGGCTGAGCGGCGCCGTTCGCGTGCACATCGTGGAGCAGGGCGATACGCTGGGGCTGCCCGGGCAGGCGGACTCGCTTCCCGCCGGCGCGCAGATCGCGCTGCAGCCCGCCGAGGGCGGCGGCGCGCCGGAGCAGGTGCCGCAGGGGAGGGCGCCGCGGCGGTCCGGCATCTGGAACGTGATGCTGCAGATGCGCGACGCCGTCCGCCCGGCGTCCAACGTGAACGTCATCACCCTGGTGCCGCTTTCGCAGAAGCGCGGCGGGCGCATCGGCAACTACCGCATCGGCGACTGGCCCAACGAGCAGGGCGGCGCCACCAACCCCATCTACCGCCCGCCCGCGGGGATGATCGAGGTGACCCCGCAGAACAAGGAAACCTGGCTTTCGGAGCACATCCAGCTCAAGGACTTCATCACCAAGGGCCAGGAGAACGTGTGGCCCAAGTACGTGGTGGTGCAGCCGCGGATCCTGGACAAGATCGAACTGGTGATCCAGGAGCTGGAGCGGATGGGGCACCCGGTGGAGAACATCTTCGCCATCAGCGGCTTTCGCACCCCCGCGTACAACGCCGGGGGCGGCAACACGTCCGGCCGAGGCAAGCTGTCGCGCCACATGTACGGCGACGCCATGGACATCGCCGTGGACAACGACCGCAACGGCGTCATGGACGACCTGAACGGCGACGGCCGCATCAACCTGGCCGACGCGCGGGTGATCGGGCAGGCGGTGGACCGGGTGGAGCGCAAGTACCCCAGCCTGGTGGGCGGCATGCACTACTATCCGCCCACCGGCGGCCACCAGGGGATGGTGCACATCGACACGCGGGGGTTCCGCGCCCGCTGGTAGCGCGGCGGGCGGCGAAGGGCCTGGTGCGGACGGGGGGATGGCGAGAACCGCGGAACGAGGAGAGAACGTGGCGGACGACGGACGTGACGCGGAGAGCCGCGTGGAGCGCAGGGACGAGGGCGACGGGGAGCGGGGCGAGGGCCGTACCGCCGGATTGCCGCCCCAGATGGACGTGCGCGATGACGACCTGGAGCCGCACGCCGGGCTTCGCTACATCGCGCGGATGTTCAAGATCCTGGCCATCCTGCTTATCTTTCTCCTGATCGCCGAGATCATCCTGGGGCTGGTGCAGCAGGGGCAGAGCGCAATTCCGCAGCTGCTGGTGGAGGCGACGCGGCTGATCGTGTTCGCCGGGCTGCTGTGGGGGGCGGCCGACATGGGGCTGATGCTGATCGAGAGCAACCACGACCTGCGCGCCACCCGCATCCTGGTGGGCCGGCTGAACAACCGGGTGCAGCGGCTGGAGCAGATCGCCACCGGCACCCTGCCCGGCACCGGCCGCGGCCCCAGCCTGCCTCCGCCTCCCCCCGGCGGCGAGCGCCGGGACAGGCCGCGCGCGTAGGACAGGACGACGGCCCGGGGACGGAGAACGGCCGGGGCTCCCGCGCGGGGGTCCCGGCCGTTCGTGCACGTAGACGCCGCGTGTCCAGATGCTTCTGCGACTTACCGTTGGTGGCTCTCCAGACACGCCGCCGAATCGCGGAGCCGGGTCCAGATCCCGCATCCACCCGCTACGTCAGCGGTACCACGCGGGTCAGCAGGGGGAGCTGACGTTGGTGTCCACGTCGCAAACGGTGCTGCAGTCGTAGTCCGTGTCGCACGCCCAGGTGCAGTCCGCGTTGGCAGGCGCGGCGGTCACCGCGGTCGTGGGGAAGGTTTCCACCTTCAGCTGGGCGGGATCCAGAGCGCGTCGAGCCATGCGTGCCTCCATCGGGAAGAAAAGGGTTTCCTGCGGCGAACCGGGATGACTGGATCATGCTGCGGGGTCCCGGGTTCCTACTCCTGCCGCGGAACCCGGGACCCCATCTTGCTGTCGCTCTTCAACGGAGGCGGGGCCCTCCCAGCACTCCCGCGACCTGTCCGGGCGCGCGGGCCGCGCGGTGCGACCTCAGGATCAGCAGGGCGAGCTGACGTTGGTGTCGACGATGCAGAGGGTGCTGCAGTCTAAGTCCGTGTCGCACGCCCACGTGCAATCCACCTTTCCAGTCACCGCAGGCGACGCGGTCGTCGGGAAGGTTTCTACGTTCAGCTGGCTGGGATCCAGGTTGCGACGACCCATGGTTGCCTCCGTGTAGATGAGCGTTGCGGGGGATCCGCTGATTCCGCTCTCCGCCGCCCGGCGCGCCCGGGCGTGAGAAAGAACGGCCCCTTCAGCGTGCCTTCACTATAAACGAGAAACGTATCCCGACGCAAGACGCATTTCTCCCCCCGCGACCGCGACGGCGACTCCGCCCGGCGAGGCGTCAATTCGGAGCCGTCCGCTGGTCCAGCGCGATCAGGCGCATCAGCGCGGCCTCGGCCACCCGGTCGGCCTGGCGGGCGCTGAGGGTGTGGTGGTTGACGATGATCGAGAACACCATCCGCTCCCCCGCCGCGGTCGAAAAGTACCCGGAGAGCGCGCGCACGCCGGAGAGCGTGCCCGTCTTGGCGCGGACGTTCGCCTCGGCGGGGGTGCCGCGCATGCGGCTGGCCAGCGTGCCCTCGCGCCCGGCGACCGGCAGCGCGTTGTAAAAGACCTGGAAGTGCGGGGCGCGCGCCTCGCGCTCCAGCAGCGCGGCCAGAAATTCCGGGGCCACCAGGTTGTACCGCGACAGCCCGGACCCGTCCGCCTGCGCCAGCAGCCGCCGCGGCAGCCCCCACCCGGCCGCCATGCTGTCGATGGCCGCGATCCCCGCGCCGGCCGACCCCATCCCGCGCAGCTCGCGGCCCAGCGTCTTGAGCAGGATCTCGCCGATCTGGTTCTGGCTGGGCTTGAGGAACGCCGCCAGGATCTCACGCATGGGCGGCGAGGTGTGCGTAAAGAGCACGGTGGATTGTTCCGGGCGTCCCCGCCCGGGCGCGTCGTCCGCGTCCAGGCTGGGCCCGCCCACCCCGATCCCCGCCTCCAGCAGCGCCTGCCGCAGCACGGCGGCGAAGAAGCGCGTGTTGTTGCGGATGGTGACCTCGGCCAGGACGGTGGTGTCCGGCGGCAGGGTGCCCGATACGGCCACGGCGCTCAGCGAGTCGCCCCGGCGCACGGTCACCTGGGGCGCGGTGCCGGCGGGGGCCATCCACACGGTGCCGGCCACGGGCACCCACTCGTCCGAGACGGGGACGGTGGTCACGGCGGCGGCGCGCCCCGGACCCGGCGCAACGCGCACGGTGACGAACCCCTCGTTCAGCTGCAGCCCGCTCACCTCCGCGCTGTACGTGTCCTGCACGTCGTCCCAGGCCCAGCCGCGCCCCAGCGCCACGTCGTCGAACACGTCGTCGTTGCCGATGACGCCACCGGCGATGCGCCGCACGCCGTGCGCGCGCAGCGAGTCGGCCCAGGCGCGGACCACCGTCCGCACGTCGCCGTGAAAGCGCTCGGAGATGGTGGGGTCGCCGCCGCCGATCACCACCAGGTCGCCGTGCAGCACGCCGCCGCGCACCGGGCCCGCGGCGGCGATGCGCGTCACGTAGCGGTAGTCCGGCCCCAGCGCCTCCAGCACCCCCGCCGCCGTGACCATCTTCATGTTGCTGGCGGGGACGAACATGCGGCCGGCGTTGCGCGCGTACAGCGTCCGCCCGCTCTCCAGCGAGCGCACCAGCACCCCCCAGTGCGCGCTGGCGAAGGCCGTGTCGTCGAAGATGCTGTCCAGCGCGGCCGCGATGGGTGCCGCCGCGGGGGCGGCCAGCGGCCGGGGCGCGGGGGCCACGGCCGGGGGCGCGGGGGTGCACGCGGCGGCGAGCGCCAGCAGGAGCGCGGGGGCGAATGGGCGCATGGGCATGGTCATCGGGTCTCTGGGGATGCGGAACGCGCCGGCGGCGGATCGGCGAGCAGCTGCTCCAGGCGCGCCTTTACCCGCGGCCACTCGTCGTCGAGCACGGAAAAGAAGACGGTGTCGCGCACGCGGCCGCCCTCCGTGGTCATGTGCTTGCGCAAGACTCCTTCCGCGCGCGCGCCGAGGCGCAGGATGGCGGCCCGCGAGCGGGCGTTCAGCGCGTCGGTCTTCAGCTCCACGCGCACGCAGCCCAGCGCTTCGAAGGCGTGGCGAAGCATGAGGTACTTGGCCTCGGTGTTCAGCGCGGTGCGCTGCCACGGCCGCGCGATCCACGTCCACCCGATCTCCACCCGCCGGTGCGCCGCCTCCAGGTTCGCGAAGCGCGTGCTGCCGGCCACCCGCCCGGTGGCGGCCTCGGTGGTCACGAACGGCAGCGCCGTCCCGTCCGCCCGGGCGGCCAGCGCGGCGTCCACGTAGCGCCGCATGTCGTCCTCGCCGTGCACCTGCGACGTGGTCCAGCGCCACAACTCCGGGTCGCGCCCCGCCTGCCAGAGGGCCGGGACGTGCTCGCGCGTCATGGGCACCAGGCGCACGTGGACGCCCCGGAGGACGACGGGATCGAGCTTCATCGCGGAGCCGCGGGCGGTGGACGTGGACGTAGAGGGAAGATGAAGCGTGCCTCGTGGGATGGAAAGTGATGCCGAGCCCACAATCTCTTGTGCACCGCGGCCGAACGGAAACTTTCACGAGGAGGACGAGGAGGAAAAGAAAGGACGCGGAGAACTCCGTCCGTTCTCCGCGTCCTCACTCGCCGTTCACCCGTTCACCCGTTCACCCCTTCACCCCTTCACCTCGTCGCCGCCGCGAAATCAGACCTGCTGCACGGCCTGCACCTCCAGCGAGATCCTGATCTCGTTGCCCACCAGCACGCCGCCGGTTTCCAGCGCCTGGTTCCAGGTGAGCCCGAAGTCGCTCCGGTCGATGCTGGTGGTCGCGCTGAACGCGGCGCGCCGGCCGCCCCACGGGTCGCCGCCGCGGCCCTCATCGGTGGCCTGCAGCACCACCTCGCGCGTCACGCCGCGGATGGTGAGGTCGCCCACCACCTTGTATCGTCCGCCGCCCAGGCTCTCCACGCGGGTGCTGTTGAAGGTGAGCACCGGGTACTTCTCCGCGTCGAAGAAGTCGGCGGAGCGCAGGTGCGCGTCGCGCTGCTCCTGGCGCGTGTCGATGCTGGTGACGTCGATCTCGGCTGTCACGGTGGACGCTTCCGGATTGGCCTCGTCCAGCACGATGGTGCCCGACACGTCGCCGAAGCGGCCGCGCACGGTGCTGATCATCAGGTGCTTGAGCGAGAACTCGACCGCGGTGTGCGCGGGGTCGATGGTCCAGGTGGTCGTGGTGGTGCTCTCGGCGATGCTCATCGTCCGTATCTCCGTTTCCCTCGGTTTCCGACTGGCCCTTTTTCCGGTGCCGCGGCGGCATGGGCCGGATTCGCCGCCGCGGTTGCCACAGAAGTGTAAATCTAAGTTCTAAAATAATCGGCCACAAAAAAGCCTCACTCCCCGCCACCGGCATCCGCGTCCGCCGCGTGCCTGCCCAGCCTTCGCAGCAGGGCGGTTGCCTGCTCCTTCTCCTGCTCGTCCAGCCCCGCCAGGGCGCGGCGGATGGCCTGCGCGTGGGCGGGAAAGATCTCGCGGATCAGCTCCTGTCCCCGCGGCGTGAGCGCGGCGTAGTAGGCGCGCCGGTCGCGGTCGCAGCGCTGGCGCTCCACCAGCCCCTTGGCGGCCAGCCGGTCCACCAGGTAGGTAACGCCGCCGCTGGTGACCAGGATCTTCTTCTGCACCTCGCCCAGCAGCATGGGGCCCCTGTGGTGCAGCGCCTCCAGGATGCCGAACTCCGCGGGGGTGAGCCCGTGCCGGGCGATGTCGGCCTGCGAGTGCGCGGCCACGGCGGCGTGCGCCCGCGACAGCACCACCCACAGCTTCAACGCGCGGTCCGTCTGCTCCTGGACTTCGCTCATCGAGTCACCCCGTCGGCTGAGAATTATAGAACTAAGATAAATGCATCCTCCTCCCCCGTCAAGGGGTCCGGGCGCTCACCACTCGAGCCCTCCATCAAAGTCCCCCCGGCTGCACGATCCAGCGGCGGCGGTCGCGCGGCGGAGGCGGGGGCGCTAGAATGCCGCCCATCCACAGGTCCAGAATCAACGGGAAGGCGAGATGACGAGGCAGGAGCAGCCCATCCTTCACCACGCACGCGTGACGGGCGCCGGAGCCACGCCGGCGCGGTGGCTGCTGGTGCTGCACGGCATCTACGGCAGCGGCCGCAACTGGGGCACCATCGCGCGGCGGCTGGTAGAGGAGCGGCCGGAGTGGGGGGTGCTGCTGGTGGACCTGCGCAACCACGGCCAGTCGCAGGGGTTCGCGGGTCCGCACACGCTGGAGAACGCCGCCGCGGATCTGGACCGGCTGGTGGAACGCATGGACTTTCGCGCCGCGGCGGTGATGGGGCATTCGTTCGGCGGCAAGGTGGCGCTCGTCTACGCGGACCACCACGGCGACGAGCTGCGGCAGGTGTGGGTGATGGATTCCACCCTGGCGGTGCACGAGCCGGAGGGGAGCGCGTGGCGCATCATCGAGGCCATGCGCGCCCTGCCGCCGGAGTTCCCGTCACGCGCGGAGGCGGTGGCCGCCATCCAGGGCGCCGGGTACGAGCAGGGGCTGGCGCAGTGGCTGGCGATCAACCTGGAGCCGGTGGAGGGGCGCTACCGCTGGCGCATCGATTGGGACGTGATGGAAGAGATGCTGCGCGACTACTTTCGCGCCGACCTCTGGGAGACGCTGGTGCACCCGCCGGCGGACACGGAGATCCACGTGGTCAAGGCGACGGGCAGCAATGCGCTGGATGACGAGGCGGAGCGGCGGGTGGAGATGGCGGGGACGTCCAACGGGCGCGTGTTCCTGCACCGGCTGGAGGGCGGCCACTGGATCAACACCGACAACCCCGAAGGCGTGATCGGGCTGCTGCGGGACCACCTGCCATAGGGGTCCGCTCCCCCGGTCTCCTGCTCGTTCCCTTTCCCCACCAGAGCCCCGATGTGCGGCGCGTGTCCCTGCGCGGGGCCTGAGTTTCCATCTCCCTTCCCCCACGCAGTTTGTGGGGGAAGGGCCGGGGATGGGGGGCGGCCCGCCCCGCACCCCGTCTTGCACCACGGGCGAGTCCCGGTAGGGGTGCGGGCACCGTTCGCGTGTCCTCTCGTGACCAACCGCGCAGGAGAGCCTGCCGTGTGCCGCGCCGCTGCCCATTGCGCCGTGGCAAGACTTTTGACGGACCTTCGCGCGCGTTGAGCTGTCCGCACAATCAGACCGGGAGAAAACCGTTGATCATCCTGAGACACGCGGCCATGCTGGCCGTGCTGGTTCTGGGCGCGTGCGCCCCCGCCGGCGAGCCGATCATCGCGCCGCTGCCGCAGGGCGCCGCTCTGGACACGGCCGGGCGGCCGTACCTGCGCCCCGTGGAGGCCGGAGAGGCGTACGAGGCCGCCCTCCAAGCGGGCACCCGCAGCCCCACAGGCGCGCCCGGGCCCCGCTACTGGCAGCAGGGGGTGCGCTACTCGATCCAGGCGTCGCTGGACCCCGAGTCGCGGCGGCTCACCGGCTCGGAGCGCATCGTCTACCACAACCGCTCGCCCAACGAGCTGCGGCAGGTGGTCTTCAACCTGTACCAGAACCTGTTCACGGAAGAGTTCACCGGGCGCGCCAGCCCGGCGAACACCGGCGGCATCACCCTGACCCGCTTTGAGTTCAACCGGCAGGCGGTGGGGCCGCTCTCGCGGCAGCAGTTCGAATCCAACGAGCGCGAAAACCGCCCGTCCGTGGGCTACCTGACCACCGGCACCCTCTCGCGCGTGCTGCTTCCCAGCCCCATCGCCTCCGGCGACAGCGCCGTGTTCGAGGTGGAGTGGAACTTCCGGGTGCCGCCGGGCCAGGCGGCCCCCCGCACCGGGTACGAGGACGCGCTGGGCGGGCGGGTGTTCCAGATCGCGCAGTGGTATCCGCAGATCGCCGTCTACGACGACGTGGTGGGGCTGGACGTGACGCCGTACCGCGGGCAGGGCGAGTTCTACCTGGAGTACGGCGACTTCGACGTCGCGCTCACGCTTCCCGCCGGGTGGACGGTGGGCGCCACGGGCGAGCTGGTGAACGCGGACGAGATCCTGCGCCCTGAGGTGCGCCAGCGCCTGGCCGCGGCCGCCGCGACCGACTCGACCGTCACCGTGCTTCCGCGCGGGGAGTGGGGGCAGACGGGGGCCACCACCGGCGGAACCGATGGCAGGGTCACCTGGCGCTTCCGCGCGCGTGACGTGCGCGACGTGGCCTGGGCCACCAGCAACCGCTACGTGTGGGACGCGCGCCGCGCGGAGGTCGCGGCCCCCGGCGGAGGCACGCGGACGGTGATGGTGCACGCCCTCTACCGCCCCGGAGCGCCGCACTGGAACGAGGCGGCGCGGTTCGGCGAGCACGGCACCGAGTTCCACAGCCGGCTGCTGGTGCCCTATGCGTATCCGCATCTCACCATCAGCGAAGGCCCCATTTACGGCATGGAGTACCCGATGGTCATCTTCATCGGGCGGCCCACGGCCAGGCTGGAGCTGTACCAGGTCATCACCCATGAGATCGGGCACGAGTGGTACCCCATGATGGTGGGGCAGGACGAGGCGGCGTTCGCGTGGATGGACGAAGGCTTTACCACCTACATCGAATCGCGCGCGGTGGCGGACCTGTTCCCCGACTTCGACCCCTGGCAGGAGCCGCGCACCACCTACCTGGCGATCGCCGGCAACAAGGGCGAGGTGCCGCTGATGCGCCACATCGACCTGGTGTTCGGCCAGCCGTGGGGCGTGTCGGCGTACTACAAGCCGGGAACGCTGCTGCGTTCGCTGCAGCGCATCCTGGGCGACTCTGTGTTCCTTGAGGGGATGCGGACCTACACGCGCGAGTGGATGTTCAAGCACCCGTATCCGCTGGACTTCTTCAACACCATGGAGCGGGTGTCGGGGCGCGAGCTGGACTGGTTCTTCTACCCCTTCTGGTACCGCACCGTCACGCTGGACCAGTCCATCGGCGGCGTGCGTCCCACCCCGGGCGGCGTGGAGGTAACCGTGCGCGACGTGGGCCAGGTGCCCGCGCCCACCGAGATCGTGGTGACCATCGCCGGCGGCCAGCGGGTGACGGAGACGATCCCCATCGAGCGCTGGCTGAACCCGTCCACCCGCTCCGTCACCGTCACGGTCCCCGTGAGCGGCGCCGTGACGCGCGTGGAACTGGACCCCGAGCACTACTTTCCCGACGTCAACCGGCGGAACAACGTGTGGACGCCGTGAGGGGCGGGTGCGGGGGTGCGAGAGTGCGAAAGTGCGAAAGTGCGAAAGTGCGTGACTGCGTGAGCGGTTGATGGAGGGCGGTGGATGGGGCGGCTTCCTGCGGGGAGGCCGCCCCTTTCGCATGCGGGAGCGAGTGATACCGGATTGCGGAGGCTCGTTTGGAATCCGCGCCGGAGCCCCGTCGTGCCCGAGCGGCCGCCGCAACGCAAAGCCGTCGTCGGAAA
>JAHWJJ010000485.1 GCA_019348475.1 Gemmatimonadota bacterium
CGCGTGGAAAACTCACCTCGGGTACTCACTTGCTATCGGGAAGATAGCCTGTCTCTATCAAACAAGGGGTGACGCGAGCGCGATCGTCATTCCGAGGAACTCCGCCCGCCGGGCCGGGGGCTCGTGAAACGGCCGGCAGCGCGATACGTTCAGAGCGATCAGAACCGTCCGCATCCCGATCCGCCCACACCCCCGGGCCCCCCTATGCGCACCCGCTACCTCCTGTTGGCACCCCTGGCGCTCCTCGCCGCCCCGGCCGCCGCGCAGCCCGATCCCGCCGCGCGCGTGGACTCCATCTTCGCCGCGTGGAACATGGCGGAGTCGCCCGGATGCGCCGTGGGCGTGTCGCGGAACGGGCGCACGGTGCTGTCGCGCGCGTACGGCAGCGCGAACCTGGAGCACGGAATCCCCAACACGCCGTCCACCGTTTTCGAGGCGGGCTCGGTCAGCAAGCAGTTCACGGCGGCCGCCATCGTGCGGCTGGCGCAGCAGGGCAAGCTGTCGCTGGACGACGACGTGCGGCGCTACGTGCCCGAGGTGCCGGACTACGGCACGCCCATCACCCTGCGCCACCTGCTGAACCACACCAGCGGCCTGCGCGACTGGGGAAGCGTGGTGCAGCTGGCCGGCTGGCCGCGGGGCACGCGCATCCACACGCACGCGCACGCGCTGGACGTCATCAGCCGCCAGCGCTCGCTCAACTTTACCCCCGGCACCGAATACTCGTACAGCAACTCGGGCTACAACCTGCTCGCCATCGTCGTGGACCGGGTGAGCGGGATGAGCTTCGCCGAGTTCAGCCGGCGCGAGCTGTTCGAGCCGCTGGGGATGACCAGGACGGAGTGGCGCGACGACTTCACGCGAGTCGTAAAGGATCGCGCGACCGCCTACGCCCTGGATGACGGCGCGTGGCACCTGCGGATGCCGTTCGAGAACGTGCACGGCAACGGCGGCCTGCTGACGACGGTCGAGGACCTGCTGCGGTGGAACCAGGCGCTGGATTCCGGCGCCGTCGCCGGGCTGGGACTGGAGACGCGGGGCGTGCTCTCGAATGGTCGGCAGATCGACTACGCGCTGGGGCTGGTCGTGGGCGAGTTCCGCGGCCTTCGCCAGGTGAGCCACGGCGGCGCGACCGCCGGCTACCGCGCGTATCTGGCCCGCTACCCGGACACCGGCGTCTCCGTGGCGCTGCTGTGCAACGCCGCCAATGCGAACCCGGGGCTGGCCACCCGCACGGCCGCCCTCTTCATGGCGGACCGCCTGGGCCCGGAGGGCGGCCCCGCCCCCGTTCCGCCCGTTGCGGTGGAGCCGGCGGAGCTGGAGCGGCGCCCGGGACTGTACCGCAGCCGCCGCACGGGCGAGCCGCTGCGGCTGGTGATGGCGGACGGCAAGCTGCGGACGGGCGGCGGCACGGAGCTGGTGCCGGTCGGCCCGGCGACGTTCCGCTTCGGGTCGAGCCCCACGCGGGTGGAGTTCGTCGAGGCGACGCCGGTGCAGGTGCGGATCGTCTACCCGGACGGCGACACGGTAATGTATGAGCCCGCGGCGGCCGCGGACACCAGCGCCACGCACCTTGCCACGTACACCGGCGAGTATCGCAGCGACGAGGCGGAGGCCACGTACACCGTCGCCGTCGTGAACGGCGGCCTGGTGCTGCGGATGCGCCCGGACATGGCCATCCGCCTGTCGCCGGCCTACGCCGACGCGTTCTCGGGGCCGGGGGGATCCATCGTGCGCTTCATCCGCGGCGCGGATGGACGGGTGCAGGCGTTCACCATCGGCACGGATCGCGTGCGCGAGCTCCGCTTCGACCGCACGGGGGGATGAACGGGGGCGGGCGCGGGGGAGCGTCGACCGCGTGGGTTCTGGCGGCGCGGCCGGCGCGCGCATTCAAACCGGGAATCGGCTGCAAGATCGCGTTCCGCGCCGGGGGTCGCGCTCGCGTCACCCCTTGTTTGATCGAGACAGGCTATCTTCCCGATAGCAAGTGAGTACCCGAGGTGAGTTTTCCACGCGCTGCGAGGAGAGCACCTTGGTGCAGCTCCCCGCAGCAGCGTGTGGAAAACTCGGCCGCCGCGGTGGAGCAGCAGATTCGCCGAAGGTTCGCAGCAGGACAGGGGCTCGGACAGCTAGTATGCCCCTTGGTGGAGAACACCGTGGGAGAGCAGGAGCGTTCGAGCCCTACCGCCAGAAAGCCCGTACCGTTGCCTGGGGGAGAACCCCGAAACCGCAAGGAAGGGCTACGAGGCACGTATCACTCCGCTTCACACAAGGGTAAGCGATGGCCGAGATTTTCGCCGGTATCGACGTATCGAAGCAGCGTCTCGACGTGGCGGTGCGCGGACGGGAAACCCGCGGGTGGAGCGTCAAGTACGACGAAGCGGGCGTCCAGTCCCTCGTGCAGGAGCTCAGCGAGCTCGCGCCCACGCTCGTCGTCCTGGAAGCATCGGGCGGCTTTGAGACGCGCATGGTCGCGGCCCTTGCCGCGGCCGGTGTGCCCCTGGTAGTGATCAACCCACGCCAGGCGCGTGATTTCGCGCGTGCCACGGGCGAGCTGGCCAAGACCGATGAGATCGATGCGCGCATCCTCGCGCTCTTCGCCGACAAGATCCGACCAGAGGTTCGCCCCCTGCGGAGCGAGGAGACCCGCGAGCTGGATGCACTGATGACCCGCCGGCGTCAGCTGGTGGAGATTCGCACGGGTGAGCGCAACCGGCTGCACCAGGCAAGCCCGGTCGTGCGGATCGGGATCGAAGAGCACATCGCATGGCTCGACGCGCGGATCGGCGAGGTGGATGCGGAACTGCAGCAACGGATCAAGAGCAGCAGCGTCTGGCGCGAGAAGGACCGCCTGCTGCGCAGCGCGCCTGGTGTCGGGCCGAGCGTCTCGGTGTCGCTCCTGGCGCGCGTTCCGGAGCTCGGGGCACTGAATCGCCAGCAGGTCAGCAAGCTCGTCGGTGTCGCGCCGCTCAACCGCGACAGCGGTACGATGCGAGGTCAGCGCAGGATCTGGGGCGGGCGCTCAGACGTGCG
>JAHWJJ010000122.1 GCA_019348475.1 Gemmatimonadota bacterium
CATCCACCCCCCCCCCCCACGCCCACCCCCGGCCCACCCCCGCCCCGTCGCCACCCGCCGCCCCACCCCCCACGGCCCACCACCGCCCCCCAACCCCCCACCACGCCCGCCCACCCCCCCGCCACCCCCCCAACACCCCAGCACTCCCGTCATTCACCCGCGGCCGGTTCACCCCTCCGCTTCCTCAAGCATCGCGAGCACTTCCTCCTCCGAGAGCGAATCCAGCCAGTCCAGCCGGCTGTGCAGCGCGGCGTCGCGCTCGCGCTCCGCCACCGCGCGGTGCGCCAGGCCCCGCACGGTCGGCGTGTCGAACAGCGCGCTGACGGGAAGGCGCACGCCCAGCGCTTCGTCGATTCGGTTGATGATGCGCACGGCGCGCAGCGAGTGCCCGCCCAACGCGAAGAAGCCGTCCGTGGCGCCCACGCGCGCGACGCCCAGCACGTCGCGCCACGCCGCCGCGATCGCCTCCTCCTCCGGGGTCGCGGGAGGGACGAACTCCGGCTGCTCGTGGACGGATGCGGACGTGGGGTCGGGGAGGGCGCGGCGGTCCACTTTTCCGCCCGGCGCCAGCGGCAGCGCGTCCAGGGGGACCACGAACGCGGGGACCATGTACGCCGGCAGCCGCTCGGCCAGCCGCGCGCGCAGCCGGGCGGCGTCGATCGCCTGCCCCGCGCGGGGCACCACGTACGCGGCGAGCGCGCGCTCCCCGGCATCGTCCGCGCGGGCGACGACCACGGCCTCGCGCACGTCCGGCTCCGCCCGCAGCGCAGCCTCGATCTCCCCCGGCTCCACGCGGAATCCGCGCACCTTCACCTGCTCGTCCGCGCGGCCGTGGAACTCCAGGACGCCCTCCGGCAGCCAGCGGGCCAGGTCGCCGGTGCGGTACAGGCGCGATCCGGGCCCGCCGAACGGGTCCGGGACGAACCGTTCCGCCGTGAGCGCCGGCCGCCCGACGTAGCCGCGCGCCAGCCCGTGGCCGCCCACGTACAGCTCCCCCGGGACGCCGGCGGGGACGGGGTTCATCCGCCGGTCCAGCACGTACGCCCGGCTGTTCGCCACCGCCCGGCCGATGGGGACGGACGGCGCGCGCGCGGGCACGGAATTCACCACGTGAAAGGTCGAATACGTCGTGTTCTCCGTCGGACCGTAGAGGTGGATGACGCGCGCGTGCTCCCGCGCGCGCCGCACCGCGTCCGGTGCCGCCGCCTCGCCGCCGAACAGCACCTGCCGCAGGCCGCCGAACGTCTCCGGCGCCTCCCGCGCGATCTGGTGAAAGAGCGCCGTGGTGAGAAAAAGGGTGCCGATGCGCCCCTCGCGGACGCGGCGCCCCAGCGCGGCGGGCGAAAGCAGGTCGTCGCGCGCGATGCCGACGGAGCAGGCGCCGTTCAGCAGCGCACCCCAGAGCTCCCAGCTGAAGGCGTCGAAGCTGGCGGTGGAGCCCTGGCCCACGCGCTCGCCGGGGCGGGGCGCGTAGTTGGCCTCGCACGCCAGCCGCACGATGCCGCGGTGCGTAACGCCGATCCCCTTGGGCGTGCCGGTGGAGCCGGAGGTGTAAAGGATGCACGCCAGCGACTCCGCCGCCTGGAAGCCCGGCGGCGGAGACCCCGCGGTCCCTTCCGCCACCGCGTCCGCCTCCCCGATCGACAGGACCGGTCCGCGGAACTGCTCCAGCGCCGCGGGCACCGCGCCATCGACGATCAGCGCCGACACGCCCGCGTCCCGCAGCATGAAGGCGAGCCGCGGCGCGGGGTAGTGCACGTCCAGCGGCACGTACGCCCCGCCGCTCTTCAGCACCCCCAGCATGGCGGCCGCCATCCCCGGCCCGCGCTCCATCGCGATTCCGACGCGCGCCTCCGGCCCCAGGCGGAGCGCCAGCAGGCGCCGCGCCAGGGAGCCGGACGCGGCGTCGAGCGCGGCGTACGTGGTGCAGCCGCCCTCCCACTCCACCGCGGGCGCGTCCGGCGTGCGCCCGGCCTGCTCCGCGAACACGGCGGGGACGGTGGCGTCGCGGGGAAACTCCGTCTCCGTCTGGTTCCACTCTTCCACGACGAGCCGCCGCTCCGCATCCTCCATCATCGGCGCGGCGGAGACGGGGCGCTCCGGGTCCGCGAGCAGGGACGCGAGCAGGCGCTGGTAATGGCCCCACATCCGCTCCACCGTCTGCCGGCGGAAGAGGTCGGTGGCGTACTCCCAGATCATCGCCACCTCGTCCCCGGCGGCCGCGTTCTGCTGGGCACGGGGGATGACGATCACCTGCAGGTCGAACTTGGCGCTCCGGTTCCCCAGCGCCTCCGTCACCTCCATCTCCAGCTCCGGCAGGCGCAGCTCCGGATACGGCGCGTGGTGCATGTTGAACGAGTGCTGGAACACGGGGAGCCGGTCCATGGAGCGGTCCGGCTGCACCGCGTCCACGATGCTGGCGAAGGGGACGTCCTGGTGCGGATACGCCTCCAGCGCCGTCCGTCGCACCCGGTCCACCAGCGCCAGGAAGCCGGGATCGCCGGAAAGGTCCGCGCGCAGGGGGATGACGTTGACGATCATCCCGATCAGCTCTTCCGACTCCCGCAGCCGCCGTCCCGCGGACCCGCCTCCCAGCACGAAGTCGTCCTGCCCCGTGTAGCGCTGCACGAGCGCGTGGAAGGCGGCCAGCAGCGTCATGTAGAGCGTCACGCCGCGCGCGCGGCTGAACGCGTCCGCCGCGCGCGCCAGCTCCGGGGCCAGCCGCACGTGCAGCGACTCGCCGCGAAAGCTGATGCGCGGCGGACGGACGAAGTCCAGCGGCAGGTCAAGCGCCGGGGGCGCGCCGGCCAGCGCGCCGCGCCAGAACTCCACTCCGCGCGCCGCCTCATCGCCGCGCATCCACTCGCGCTGCCAGACCGCGAAGGCCCCGAACTGCAGCGCGGGCTCCGGCAGCGGCGACGGCTCCCCCCGGGCGAAGGCGCCGTAGAGCGCCACCACGTCGCGCAGAAACACGCCGAACGACCAGCCGTCGTGCACCAGGTGGTGCTCCACGCACAGCAGCACGTGCTCGCGCGCGCCGGTGCGGAACAGCGTCCACCGCGCCAGCGGCAGCGCCCCGGGGTCGAACGCCCGCGCGAACTCCTCCGCGAAGCGCGCGTCCAGCTCCCCCGCGGAAAGACCGCGCGCGTCGACGACCGGGAGGTCGACCGTCCACGGCGCGTGCACCACCTGCATCGGCTGGCCGCCGATCTCGCGGAAGGTGGTGCGGAAGATCTCGTGGCGGCGGATCACCTCGTCCAGCGCGGCGCGCAGCGCGTCCGGGTCCAGGGCGCCGCGCATGCGCACGGCTGCCTGGAACTGGTACGAGCGCATCCCCGGCGACAGCCGCTCGAAAAACCAGACCGCCTCCTGCGCCGGGGAGAGCGGGAGCGGCTTCGTACGATCCACGGGCTGGATCGTCTCGGCCCCGGCCGCGCCGCCGCCGATCGCGCGCTCCACGTGCGCGGCGAGCGCCTGCACCGTGTGCGCCTGGAAGATCGCCGGGAGGGGCACGTCCACGCCGAGTGCGTCGCGAAGCCGCGCGACGATCTGCACGGCGCGCAGGGAGTGCCCGCCCAGCGCGAAGAAGTCGTCGCGCACCCCCACCCGCTCCACCCCCAGCACCCGTGCCCAGATGCCGCAGAGGATCTCTTCCACCGGGGTGCGCGGCGGCGCCCAGCCGTCCCCTTCGGCGCGCTCCACCCCCTCCGGCGCGGGGAGCGCCAGCCGGTCGATCTTCCCGTTGGGCGTGCGGGGCAGCGCGTCCAGCCCCACGAATGCGGAGGGGACCATGTACTCCGGCAGCCGCCCCCGCAGGAACGCGCGCAGCTCCGCGCCCGCGAGGCCCGCCGGCGCCACCCACGCCGCCAGGCGCGGCTCGCCCACGCCGTCCGCGCGCGCTGCCACCGCCGCCTCCGCCACGGCGGCGTGCGCGGCCAGGGCGGCCTCCACCTCCTCCGGCTCCACGCGAAAGCCGCGGATCTTCACCTGCCGGTCCATGCGCCCCAGGCAGTCGTACTCGCCGTCGGGACGGCGGCGGCCCAGGTCGCCGGTGCGGTACATCCGCGCCCCGGGGACGGCCGACCGGGGATCGGGGAGATACCGCTCCGCCGTGAGCCCCGGGCGGCCCAGGTAGCCGCGCGTCACCCCGGCGCCGGCCATCATCAGCTCCCCCTCCTCCCCCTCCTGCACCGGCCGGAGGGTGTGGGGATGAATGACGCGGACGGCGGAGCCCGCCACCGGCCGCCCGACGGTCACCGGGTGGCCGGGATCGCGGGGGATGAGCGCGCAGGTGGAGTAGGTGGTGTCTTCGGTGGGCCCGTAGAGGTTGAGGATGCGCTCCACGCGCGTCCCCGCGTACAGCGCGTCCGCCAGCGCGCGCGGCACCGCCTCGCCGCCCAGGGCGAGCGTGCGCACGGTGGCGGGTATGGCGCCCTGCCGCAGCAGCTCCGCCGCGGCCGTCGGCACCATGCTGGCCAGCTGCAGGGGCGCGCGGACCGAGGCCATGGCCAGCGCATCGTCCACCAGCACCAGCGTGCCCCCCCAGCAGAGCGTGCCGAACACCTCCGCGATGGACACGTCGAAGCAGACGGAGGTGGCCCCCAGCGCGCACGCCCGCTCGTCGTCCGGCACCGTGCCGCGCAGCCAGTGGAGGACGGCGGACGCGCTGCGGTGCTCGATCAGCACCCCCTTGGGGCGCCCGGTGGATCCGGAGGTGTAGATGACGTACGCCAGGTTCTCCGGCCGCGCCAGCGGATGCGGATCGGCGCTGGACGCCCGCTGGATCGCCTCGTCCGCATCCACGACCACCGCCGCCGCGCCGTGCGGGGGAAGCCGGTCCGCCACGGAGGAGTGGGTGAGGACGACGGGCGCGCGAGTGTCGTCCAGCATGGCCGCCACGCGGTGCGGGGGATAGGCGGGGTCCAGCGGCACGTACGCACCCCCCGCCTTCAGCACCCCCAGCAGCACGGCCACCAGGTCGGGGACGCGGGGGAGGAACACGGCGACGGGCACCTCCGGCCCCACGCGCAGGGCGCGCAGCCGGTGCGCGACGCGGTTGGCACGTGCGTTCAGCGCCGCGTACGAGACGGCGGTGCCGGCGTGGAGGAGCGCCGTGCGCTCCGGGTGCGCGGCCGCCGCGCGCTCGAACAGCGCGTGGATGCAGGCCGGCGCGGCGTCCGGTTCGTACGGTGGCGGATGTGGAGTGGGGGGACGCGGCACGTCGAGGCACGGCGAAGGGAACGGCGAGGGGCGGGCCGCGCGCGGTCCGCCCCTCTACGATACGCGCGCGGGCGCCGCGGGGAAAGGCGTCAGCCGGTTTCGCGCAGCACGCGGCCCAGGCGGGCCATCCCCTCGCGGATCTGCGGCGGCGCGCAGTACGAGAAGTTGAGCCGCATGGCGCTGCGCCCGGCGGTGCTGCCGGGGACGGCGAACGCGGCGCCCGGGACGTAGGCGACGCCCGCCTGCATCGCCGTTTCCAGCAGCGCGTCGGTGTCGTAGCGCGCGGGGAGCTCCACCCAGATCAGCGCGCCGTTGCGGGGCGTGCTGAAGCGCGTGCCCGCCGGGAGTTCGGCGCGGATCAGCCCCAGCATCAGGTCGCGCCGCCGCTGGTATTCCATGCGCACCCGCGCCAGGTGCTCCGGAAAGCCGCCCGAGGCCAGGTACTCCGAAGCCACGCGCTGGCTGAAGCTGGCCATGTCCAGGTCCGCGCCGTCCTTGGCGCACCCCAGCACGGGCACCAGCTCCCGCGGCGCCACGATCCACCCCAGCCGAAAGCTGGGCGCCAGCACCTTGCTGAACGACCCGACGTACAGCACCCAGCGGTCGTCCAGCGCGCGCAGCGGCGGGTCCGGGCGCTCGTAGTGCAGCATGCCGTACGCGTCGTCTTCCACCACGGGCACGCGGTGCCGCGCCGCCAGCTCCACCAGGCGCCTGCGCTTGCCGGGGCTCAGGCTGCACCCCAGCGGGTTGTGCCCGTCGGTGACGCAGTAGATGAACGCCGGGCGCTCACCCGCCTCCAGGTGCCGCTGCACCGCGTCCACGTCCATCCCCGTCCGCAGGTCCGTTCCCACGGCGAGGATGCGCGGCCGGTACGACTCGATGACCTGCTTGAAGCCCATGTACACCAGCTGCTCGCACAGCACGGTGCCGCCGGGCTCCAGCAGGACGCGCGCGAGCAGGCTCAGCGCCTGCTGGGCGGCCGTGGTCAGCAGCACCTGCTCCGGCCGGCACCGCACGCCCCGCTGCGCCATGATCGCCACCACCTGCTCCTTGAGCGGGTGGAAGCCGGGCTTGTACTGCAGCGCCTGGGCGTCGCCGCGCAGCACGCGCTCGGCGGCGCGCGCCAGGCCGTCCACGGGGAACAGCTCCGGCGCCGGCAGCCCCAGGGCGAAGGTCACCAGGTCCGCGCGCCCGCTGAACGACAGCATCCGCTGGATGACGGACGGCCGCACGTCGCCCGTCCACCCGGCCAGGGAAAGCCCCGCGTCCGGCTCCGGCGCCGGCGGCGCCGGGGGCACGGCGCAGCCGGGGTCCGTGTGCAGGTCGATCACGCTCATGGGACGGTACGCTCGGTGTCCGCGGGCCCGCGGGCGCTGCACGGACACGCGCGCGGTGCGTGGCGAGGTGGCGGTGAAGACGCTTCCAAGCTAACCCGCGAAAGCCGCTTTCAACAAGAGTTAGGCGGAAAAGGATGCGGGGTGTACGGTTTCCGCCGGCGTTCCCCCGGCGCGTGCGGTGCCGGAGGCGGCGCGGCAGGAGCGCCCGGCAGCCTGACGGCGGCGGCCATCCCCCGCCTCCACGACACCTTTCCCATGATGCGCCGGCACGGGGGGCGGCACAACGTTCATGACGCACCGCGTACCGTGGCGGTCGCCAAGCGGACGCTCGCCTTGCGCCTGCGCCGAACCGCCGATCCCGCGCAAGGCGGCATACGTGAGCCGACACCAATCCGGACCCGGATTGGACGAAATCCTAGACAGAAGCGCGAAAGTTGGTTAGTATAGACGCACGCGAACACATACCTGAGACGACATCGCTTCCTCGCCTCACCCGCAACCGGAAGACGCCATGCAACCCATCGCCCGTCCGCTGATCGTGCTGCACTCCGACCCGGTGTTCAAGGAGCGGGTGCGGCGCGTGGGCAACCAGCGGTTCAAGACCCAGTTCGTGGACGACTGGGACGCGCTTCGCACGGCGCTGAACGAGTCGCCGCCGGCGGCGCTGGTGGTGGTGGATCCGTACACCCGCACCTACGGCACCGAAGCCGAGCTGGCGCCCGAGCTGCGCTCCATCCTGTGGGAGTTCCCCACGGCCACAGTCATCTCGGCGCTGGAGGTGCGCCGCGGCCGCGTGCGCGACCTGCGCACGCTGGGCGAGTGGGGGGTCAAGGAGGTGATCGCGCTGGACGAGGAAGACACGGTGGAAGCCATCTCCCGCCGGCTGCGCAGCGCCCAGGGGCGGCCCCTGCAGAGCCTGCTGGAGCGTTCGCTTCCCACCAACCTTTCCGGCCGCGCCCGGGCGCTGCTGATGGCCGCCGCCGAGGTGGTGGCCGAAGGCGGGCACGGCCGCGACCTGGCCGCCGGCCTGAAGCTTTCCGAGCGCACCCTGCTGCGCTGGGCCGAGCAGGCGGACCTGCCGCCCCCTCGCCGCATCCTGGCGTGGATGCGCGTGCTGCTTGCCTGCGAGCTGCTGGACGACCCCGGGCAGACGGTGCTGAGCGTGGCGTACACCTGCGGCTACGCCTCGGACAGCTCGCTGCGGCGCGCGGTGCAGGAGTTCACGGGGGTGATGCTGACGCAGCTGCGCAAGCAGGGCGCGTTCGCCACCGCGTCGGAAAAGTTCCTGGCCGAGCTGAACGCCGCCCGCGAGGCCGGCCGCATCCGGCGCCAGGAGACCAAGCTCAGCGACGAGGAGAGCGAGCTGGACCTGCCCATGTCGCGTATCCATCCGCCGCAGGAGGAGATGACGCTCAGGGCGACGCTCGACGCGCCGCCCCACGTCCCCCGCCGCCGCGGCCGCCGCAAGGCGAACGCGGCCTGATCCGGCCGGAGGACGAGCCACGGGCCCGCGCGATTCGTTCGCGCGGGCCCGTTTGCCGTGGGGGCGCGGGGCGCGCTCATCACCAGGATGGTCATCGCGCTCCTGCGGCCCTGTCGAGACAGTGCGCTCCTCCCGCCGGGCGGAGCGGCTGAAGCCGCCGCAACGACTGCGGAAAGCCCGGCGGATCACGCAGGCACACGCCCGAGGCGAACAGGCTCCACTGAAAATGGGGAAGCTGGCGCGCGCGCACCTGCACGTTCACCAGCCGCTGAAACCGACAACTTGTCCAGCCAACGGACACCACAACGCCCGCCGGATCAATCCGGTGGGCGGTTTCCAGCCGCCCGAAAAACGTCTCTGCCAGCCGGCGGATAAATTCAGGCAGAGGCGGCGGGGCTACCGGGTGCGGGGGGTGAAGGGTTCCTGCCCCAGGTACAGGACGGACCGCCCCGCCGCGTGCTCGAACGGGTCCACCAGCACCGGGACGTGGTCCGCGCGGCCGGCACCGTCGTAGCGCAGTTCCAGCACGTAGCCGCCGAGCAGCCGCCAGCTGCCGGTGCGCGGGTCGTCGCCCGCGGGTGCGCCGGGCAGGCCGAGCAGCCGCGCAACGTTCGACTCCTGGAACCGGCCGTCGGGGGTGAACTGTATGGCCGTGAAGCGGTCCCGCACGTCGCTGGCCTGCCACACCACTCCATCCAGCCGCACCTCCGTCGCCTCGGGGGCGCGCAGGTAGGTGCCCAGGGCGCCCGTGAGCCGGCGGCCACGGGACTGGACGCGCATCTCCTCTACCCGGCCCGCCGCGCCGCAGATGACGATGCCGTCGCTCCCCGCCGCGGCCCAGCGCTGCACCTCCGCCGGCGCGCGGCGGCGGCGCTCGGCGACGGCCGCGGCCACGCGAGCGGCGTCCGCGAGACCGCTGGGGAGCGGCCTGCCGTCCACCAGCGTTCCGTCGGGCAGCAGCGTGATGGCCGTCACGCCCCCGTCGGGCTGGAGCGAGAAGTAGATCCCGCCCGCGGCCGCGTTCGAACGCGTGGCCGCCGCATCCACGTCACAGCGGCTGGACCGTGCCGCCGGACCGGGCGGGCGGCCCGCGGCCGGCCCGGCGGCCGGCGTGTTCGGCGCGCTGGCCCCCGCGACGCGCGCGTGTTCGCGCCCTGCGAGATAGACGCGCGGCAGCGGTCGAACCGCGCCCTCCTCCGGCGTCGCCATCGCCGTCAGCCGCTCTACACGACCGTCCGCGTAGCGAAGCTCCAGCGTGTTGTCTCGCAGGGAGTACGTACCGCGCCCGGCCCGTCGCGCTTGCCGTTCCTGCGGCTGGTCGGCGAAGCGGATTCCGCCATCCAGCGCCTGTCGATCGCCCAGGTACTGCTGGAATCCTTCGTCCACGAAGGTGCCGTCGGGAGTGAAGTGGATGGCCGGCAGAGAAGCGTCGGCACGGTAGGCGCCGTTCAGCGTGCCGGAGAGGCGGGGCCACGGACGGTAGACGGCGCGACGCGAGCCGCGCCTGATCCTGAGCAGCCGGCCGTCCCAGCACCCGCGCAGCACGTGTCCCGGAACCCGTACCCGCAGTTCGCGCCCGCCGACGACCTCGTACGTGCCCCAATCGCTGCTCCAGTTGGGCGCGTCGGTGCGGCGCAGGGGCGCGGCCAGGCCCTCCGGGGGTTCGCGCATGAGGACCCGCCCGTCCGGAAAGAAGGTGATCGCCACCCGCTGGCCGCCGATCTGCGTCGGCCGGTTGATGTCGTTCGGCACGGACTCCATTCCACCCCAAATGCCGTCGAGCACCCGCGCGAGCGGCGCGGTGGGGGCGGGGCAGGGCTCTTCCTGGCCGCCCGCGCGCGTGGCCCACAGCAGCAATCCGGCAACGCCTGCCCGCAGGGCGAGGGGTAGACGACGAACAGGGCCAGAACGGTGTGGAGACATGGCGCGCTCCAGGAGAGGGGGGGACCAGGGAAGCGGATGCATGGTGGGTCAGGGCGACGGCCGGATGGGCCCCGCATGCATGCTAGCGCGCCGCCGCGGACGGGACCAGGCTCGTCTCTTTCCCGCTCACGGGCATCCCCGCCGCGATAGCGGTGCGTGAGTGCGTCATCGGGGCCGCGACCAGCCTTCGCGGGCGACTGCACCCGCAGCGCACCCGCTCCCCGGTGGTGCGCGTCGCCCGGGCTGGCCTTTATGGGGGGCGTCAGG
>JAHWJJ010000123.1 GCA_019348475.1 Gemmatimonadota bacterium
GGGGAGGCCGCCCGCCAGCGCGCGCAGCCGCGCGACCACCGGCGCCACGGAGGCGCCGTCGTCGTCCCCCTCTTCGACGGCCGTCTCGATGCTCAGCTCCAGCGCGTCGCAGGCGGCGAACAGCGCGTCCACCATCTCCGCGTCCGCCGTCATCCGCCCCAGCCGCACGCGGTCCAGCAGGTCTTCCATCTCGTGGGCCAGGTCCGCCACGGCGCGGTAGCCCATGGTGGCCGACATCCCCTTGATGGTGTGCACCGCGCGGAACAGCCCCTCCACCGCCTCGCCGGAGCGCGGGTCGCCCTCCAGGGTCAGCAGCAGGTGGTTGATGGCGGAGACGTGCTCGCGGGATTCGCTGAGGAACAGCTCCGCGTACTGGGACAATTCCATAGTGCGTCAGTGCGTGAGTGCGTCAGTGCGGAAGCGGCTCGCGGCACGGGCCGGCCCCGGAGCGTGGGCCCCGCCGCCGGTTCTCCCGCACTCACGCACCGCCGCACTCACGCACTACTCAACCGAGAACGCGCTGCACCGCCTCCAGCACGCGAGACGGCTGGAAGGGCTTGACCACGAAGTCCTTGGCGCCGGCCTGGATGGCCTCGATCACCAGCGCCTGCTGGCCCATGGCGCTGCACATCAGGATGCGGGCGCCCGGGTCTTCCCTGGTGATCTCGCGCACCGCGTCGATGCCGCCCATGTCGGGCATCACGATGTCCATGGTGACCAGGTCGGGCTTGTGCTGCCGGTACTTCTCGACGGCCTGGACGCCCGTCTCGGCCTCGGCGACGATCTGGAATCCGGCCTGCGTCAGGATGTCGCCGATCATCGTCCGCATGAAGATGGCGTCGTCGCAGATCAAGACGGTCTGGCTCATTGGCGTCTGTTGGGGTGCCGGGTTGGGGCGCTGGCGCCCGGAAAGTTCGGTTTCACGCGGAGAGGATGGGGGCGATGATCTCGTCGGGGTCCACGGCAACGAACACCTGCCCATCCGTTTCGCCCACGCCCCGCAGGTAGGCCCGGTCGATGCGCAGCGCCCGCAGCGTGGCGGCGGCGTCCTGCAGCGCCGCCGGGTCCACGTTCACGATGCGCGATACTTCCTCCACGGCCAGCCCCGCCAGCCGTCCCCGGTGCTCCACGATCACGATGCTGTGGTCCGGGGTGGCCGACGCGGCGTGCAGCCTGAGCCGCGCGCCCAGGTCGATGACCGTGACGATGCGCCCGCGCAGGTTGATCAGCCCGCAGACGTGGGGCCCGCTTCCCGGGAGCGGCGTGTACGGCCGGGCCGGGATGATCTCGCGGATGTGCTCGATGGCCACGGCGAACCGGTGCTCGCCCACCACCAGGAGCGCCATTCGCTCCAGAACGGCCTCGTCCTGGGTCTCCCCCAACGGTTCAGCCCGGGTGTCGGTCGGGAGCATCGGCGGCCTGGAGGTAACGCCCTGGAAGGTGAGCGCACAGTATAGCGGGGGCGCGGGGCGGCGGTCAAGAAAGGAGCGGCGGGGTGAAACGGGTGAAGGGGTGAAGGGGTGAACGGGTGAACGGGTGAACGGGTGAACGGGTGAACGGGTGAGCGCGGGGGAGGGACGCGGGAGTCGGTGGCTGGGACGTCGCGGGGAGGAGGCCGCAGGGTCCCTGACGAGCGCGGTCTCCGGCGCCAGGGATGGATGGCACCGGAGACCAGGGGGAGAGCAGGGCAGCTGTGCTGATCCGCGAACGCCGTGGGGCGGCGGCGTTCACGTGCTGCGTTCAGCGCCTACTGGCAGTTGCACGTAGCGTCGCGCAGCGTGCCCCAGCAGCATTCGGTAACGGCGTCGGGTCTCCGGCGCCCCGGGGGCGCCGGAGACCCGAGGGAGGGAACGGCGTGAAGGATTAGCTCACCAGCTCAGCACAGGCACGACCAGCCACCGTTGCAACTCTGCATGCAACTCAAGTCGCAGGTCTCCTGCCCAAACTCGGTGTGCGTCGTCCCGTAGTGCCCCACGACCGTCCCCCTCTCCGCGGACTGCTTGTCCGTAGCAAACGACTCCACCCTCAGTGCCTCGACGTTCAGCGTCAGCTTCTTCATGGCGTGCTCCCGTGGTGGATGGGAAGGAACGGGGCACGTCGGCGGCCCCGGGCCAGCGCCGGAGTCCCTGAGCAAAAACTGAACCGAAAGGTGTAGCGCGCAGGCGCACGGCGCGGGCTCCCTGAGGTAAGGCTGGATCCCGCCAGGCCGCGGGCCCGGGCTGCGGGCTCGACCGGACCCGATCTGCTGCCGCCGGTCCACGCACGTGGGCGAACACCGGGAAGTTCGCGTCGATGCCAGAGAAGAATCTCCCCTGGTCGCCACCGCCGTTCAGGTTCCGGCCGGCGCGGCCCCCCGCGCCCACTCGGCGGCAGCCTGGAGGTCCGGCGGCAACGGCGATTCGACGCGCATCGGCTCGCCGGTGCGCGGGTGGGTGAAGCGCAGTTCCGTCGCGTGCAGGAACTGGCGGGGGACGCGCTTCGCGAGGCCAGCGGCCCAGGCGCGCTCCGGGCCGCCGAACCCGCGGTGCCGGTCCGGCGCGTAGGTGCGGTCGCCCACCACGGGGTGGCCCAGGTGCAGCAGGTGCACGCGGATCTGGTGCGTCCTACCCGTATCCAGCTCGGCGCGAACGAGATCCGCCGCCCGCCAGCGCTCCAGGCGGATGAAGCGCGTCCGCGCCGCCCGGCCGCCGGGCACCACCGCCATCCGCTTGCGCTCCGTCGGGTGGCGGCCGATGGGCGCATCCACCGCCACCTCGTCGTCCGGAAGATGCCCCCACGCGGCGGCCAGGTACGCGCGCCGCACCCGCCGCGCCTTCAGCTCCGCCGAGAGCGCGCGGTGCGCGTCGTCGTGCTTGGCCACCACCATCAAGCCCGAGGTGTCCTTGTCCAGCCGGTGCACGATCCCCGGCCGCAGCACCCCGCCGATCCCCGAGAGGTCGCCCACGGCGTGCAGCAGCGCGTTCACCAGCGTCCCCGTGGGAGTGCCGGGCGCGGGGTGCACGACCAGCCCCGGCGGCTTGTCGATCACCAGCAGGTCGTCGTCCTGGTGGACGATGGCCAGCGGGATGGCTTCTGGGGCGAGGTGCGACGGCTGGGGCGGGGGGATGCGCACCTCCACGCGGTCGCCCGGGGCGGGGCGGTCGCGCTTTTTGGGAGCCGCGCCGTTCAGGGTGACGCGGCCCTCCGCGATCAGGTGCGCGGCGCGCGAGCGGCTGACGTCCAGGCGGGCCGCCAGCCAGCTGTCCAGCCGCTCGCCCGCCTCGTCCCCGGCAACCAGCTCCACCCGCTGCTCAGGCAACGCCATCTGCGCGTGCCGTCAGTCGTCGTCCGCGCCGGCGTGTCGGCGGGCGCCCGGAGCCGCGCCGGGGGGCGACGCGGCGGCCTCCTTCTGCTGCTCCAGCGTCTGCTCCTCGCGCCACAGGCTCACGGCCAGCAGCAGGGCCCCCACCGTGACGCCGATGTCGGCCACGTTGAACACCGGCCAGCGCACGTTCCCCACGCCGAAATCGAAAAAGTCCACCACCCCGCGCGAGCTGCGGATGCGGTCGATCAGGTTGCCGATGGCCCCGCCGGTCACCAGCGCGATCGCCACCAGCCGCGTGCGGTCGCTCCACGGCGTCTGCCGGTACATCAGGTACAGCAGCACCGCCGCGGCGACGGGAAGAATGCTGAACGCGATGCGCGACCACTCGCCCAGGTGGATTCCGAACGCCGCGCCGCGGTTGAAGATGTACGTCAACCGAAAGAAGTCGCCCATCACCGGCACGGGAACCCACAGCGGCAGCGTGCGCTGCACCACGTACTTGGTCAGCTGATCCACCACGATCAGGCCGATGGTGAGCCCCAGGTACAGCGCCATCTTCTTGCGGGCCTCGTCCGGCGTGTCCGCTCGCACCACCGGCGGCGTATCCGTCATCGTGTCGCTCATCTGCTCACTGTCTGGATTGATCCACCCGTAACGCGGTGGTGCGCTCCTCCCGGTCCTCCACTCCCTTGTCCCCCTGTCCCCTCGTCCCCCTTGTCCCCGAACTGCGCGCGGAGCAGGAGAGCAACCCGTCATCCGGCGACGCGGGCGATCGCCACGGTGCCGGCGACGCCGTCCAGGTCCACCTCGCGCGACGCGTCGTATCCCTCGAAGTCCGTCACCGATCCCGTCTCCAGCTCCGTCGCCAGCGTTTCACCGGCCACGAACTCGCCCCACTCGCGGCTCACGTCCAGGATCTCGCCGTCGCCAAAGATCCCCAGTCGAATGCGGTCCTGCACCTCCAGCCCCGTCTCCTTGCGCAGGTTCTGCACCCGGTTCACGAGCTCGCGCGCCAGCCCCTCCAGCCGCAGCTCCGGTGTGATCGTGGGGTCCAGCGCCACGGTGAACCCCGCCTCGTCCGCCGTGGCAAAGCTGCCCCGCGCGCTCTGCACGATGTCGAAGTGCTCCGCGATCACATCGAACGCCTCCCCGTCCGCCTGCACCTTCAGCGGCTCGCCGCGGCGGAAGGCGGCCAGCACCGCCGACTCCAGCCCGCGGATGGCCTCCGCCACCTTCGGAGTGAGTTTCCCGAACACGGCGCCCAGCGCCTTGAAGTTCGGCTTCGCGCTGAACGTCACCAGCTCCTCGGCGGCGTGCATGAACTCCACCGTGCGCACGTTCAGCTCGTCGCGCAGGATTGCGAGCAGCGCGTCGTCCACCTGGTAGCCGTCCGGGACCACGGCGTACAGCGTCCCCAGCGGCTGGCGCACGCGAATGCCCACGGAATCCCGCGCCGCGCGGCCCAGCGTGGACAGCGTGCGGACCGCCTGCATCCCCCGCTCCAGCCGTGCGTCCACCGAGGCCACATCCACCGCCGGGAAATCCGCCAGGTGCACGCTGCCGCCCGTCAGCGCGCGGTGCAGCCAGTCGGAAAGGAAGGGGGCGAACGGCGCCATCAATCGCGACACCGCCACCAGCGCCTGGTGCAGCGTGGCGAAGGCGGCGCGGGTGTCCGCCGCGTCCGCGGAGCCCCAGAAGCGGTCGCGCGAGCGGCGGACGTACCAGTTGCTCAGGTCGTCCACCACGAATTCCGCCACGGTGCGGACCGCGTGCGTCAGGTTGTACGCCTCCAGGTCTTCCGTGACCTCCGCCGTCACCGTCGCCAGGCGCGAAAGGAGCCAGCGGTCCAGCAGCGAGCGCTCCGCGGGCGCGTCCGCATCCGCCGTCCATCCCTCCAGTCCCGCGTACATGGCGAAGAAGCGGTACGTCTGGCGCAGCGTGTCGAACGTCTTGCGCTGCACCTCCTTTACGCCCTCGGGATCGAAGCGCTTGGGAAGCCAGGGGTTGGACGACGACAGCAGGTACCAGCGGATGGTGTCGGCGCCAAAGCGGTCGATCGCCTCCCACGGGTTCACGATGTTGCCGCGGGACTTGCTCATCTTGAGCCCCTTGTCGTCCAGCAGCATGTCGTTCACCACCACGTTGCGGTACGACGGCCCCCGGCCGAGGAGCGTCGAGATCGCCAGGAGCGAGTAGAACCACCCGCGCGTCTGGTCCACCCCCTCGCAGATGAACTCCGCGGGAAACTGCCGCTCCTGCCGCTCGCGGTTCTCGAACGGGTAGTGGTGCTGGGCGAACGGCATCGATCCCGAGTCGAACCAGACGTCGATCACCTCCGGCGTGCGACGCATGGTCCCCCCGCACTGCTCGCACGGCCACTGCAGCTCGTCCACGTACGGGCGATGCGGATCGGGAAGCTGGCTGAGCCCCGTCTTCTCCCGCAGCTCGTCGAAGGATCCGATGAAGTGGAGGTGCGAGGGGTCGCGGTCGCACACCCAGGCGGGGAGCGGGGTGCCCCAGTAGCGGTTGCGGCTGATGGCCCAGTCCACGTTGTTCTCCAGCCACTCGCCAAAGCGGCCGGCGCCGATCTCCGGGGGAAACCACCGGGTCTCGGCGTTATTGGCCAGCAGATGGTCGCGCACGGCGGTGGTGCGGATGAACCACGAGTCGCGCGCCATGTACAGCAGCGGGCTCTGGCACCGCCAGCAGTGCGGGTAGCTGTGCTCCTCGCGCGACGAGCGGAACACCCGGCCGCGGCGCTTGAGCTCGATCACCAGGTCGGTGTCGGCGTCCTTGACGAACACGCCGCCCACCAGCGGGATGTCTTCCCTGAACCGCCCGCGCTCGTCCACGGGCATGATGATGGGAAGCCCCACCTCCTGCCCCAGCCGGTAGTCGTCCGCGCCGAACGCCACCGCGGTGTGCACGATCCCCGTGCCGTCCTCCGCCGAAACCCACTCCGCGCCGTACACCTTCCACGCGCGCGCCACCGTCTGCGCGTCGAACCCCACGGGATGCGCCCAGTCCAGCGGCCGCTGGTACGCCAGCCCGATCAGCTCGGACGCGGGAAAGGTGCGCGCCACGGCGTCCTCGGAGCCGAACAGCGGCGCCACGCGCGCGCGCGCCAGGACGTAGCGGTGCCCCTCGTGCTCCACCTCGGCGTACTCCAGCTCCGGGCTGACCGCCAGCGCCACGTTGCTGACCACGGTCCACGGCGTGGTGGTCCAGACCAGGAACTCGCGGCCGTCCGGCTCGCCATCCGCCCCCAGCACGGGGGCGGTAAAGAAGAGCGACGGGTCCTTGACGTCCTTGTAGCCCTGCGACAGCTCGTGCGAGGAGAGTCCCGTTCCGCAGCGCGGGCAGTACGGCAGCACCTTGTGCCCGCGGTAGAACAGCCCGCGCTCGCTGATCTGCTTCAGCAGCCACCACACGGATTCGATGTAGTCCGCGTGATAGGTGACGTACGGCTTCGAGTAGTCCAGCCAGTAGCCGATGCGGGCGGAAAAGCGCTCCCACTCGTCCGTGTAGGTGAGCACGCTTTCGCGGCACACCTCGTTGAAGCGGGCGATGCCGAGCGCCTCGATCTCGCGCTTGCCGCTGATCCCCAGCTTTTTTTCGGCCTCGATCTCCACCGGCAGGCCGTGCGTGTCCCACCCCGCCATGCGCGGCACCCACCGCCCCTGCATGGTGCGGAAGCGGGCGACGGTGTCCTTGATGGTGCGGCTGAGGACGTGGTGGATGCCGGGGCGCCCGTTGGCGGTGGGCGGCCCTTCGAAGAAAACGAACGGCTCGCCGTCCGCCGTCTTTTCAAGGCTCTGGCGAAAGGTGCCCTCGGCCTTCCAGCGCTCCAGCACCTCGTCTTCCAGCGCGGTGACCGTCGGGGGAAGCTCGGGAAACTTGCTCATCGGTCCGGTCTGATCTTTTCTGCGCGAGTGGTAGAACCGCTGAAGTTAACCCGTGGGGGAAGATTCGGACACCGGGTCCGCGGCGCTTCGATCCCCGTCCTTCCCGCGCCCCCCGCAGATCCCGCACGTGTCGGGATCGCGGGGACGGCGCGGCTGCGGAAGGGGGAGAGTGATCACCTTCGCGGGAAAACGCCAGGAACCGGCGGAGAGCCGAGCCGTCCGCCGGTCGGTTCGCCGATCGAACCCGTTCAGCCTTGCGGCCGATCGGCTCACGCTGATGCCGTTCACGGCGCCGGCGGTGATGCCGATGCGCGCCGTCGCCACCGAGATCCCGCCGCTGGAGATCGCGGGTCAGGCGCAGACCCTGCGGACCAGCGGGTGCGCGATTCTCGTCTGGCGCTCCGTGGCCGTCGCTGCGCGAGCTGGGGCGGTGCGCGCGCCCGGTGACCGGCCGTCCGCCACCCATCACCGTGTCGGAGCGATGTGGAAGCACGAACTCGACCCCGCGCAGGCAGCGTCCGCTCTCCTGCGGGCGGGGCTCTCTCTGCGCCCGGAGCAGCTCGTCCTGGAGCGCCGCGACGAACGGTGGCTCGTCGGCCTTCCCGGACGCCGGCTGGCGTGGTTCGCCGCTACGGCGGAAGGAGAACGGTCTCTCGCCGTGGAGCGGCGCGTCCTCCGACTGCTGCGCGCCCGGTGCTCGTTCCGGGTGCCGGAGGTGCTCTTCGTGGACCCGCTCGGCGAGTTCGAGATCCGGACGATGGTCGGGATGCCGGTGGACGTTGCGGCAATCATGCGCCGGCTGCGGACCGACCCGGCCACCGAGCGCCGCGTGGGCGAGCAGATCGGGCGAATCCTCGCGGAGCAGCATACCCGGATCGCCGCGCGGGAGGTGGAGGGGTGGCTGCCGCGAACGCTCACAGGGCCGCTGCCGCTGGAACGGGTGCCACCCCAGCTCGAAGGCGTCGTTCCGGACCGCCCGGACCTGCACGCCGCGGCCAGCGAGGTGCTCGCCCGGTACGACGCGCTCTCCGTCGCGCCCGGCGACCACGCGCTCATCCACACCGACGTCGGCTTCCACAACCTGGCGATCGAGAAGGACGGCATCTCCGTCACCGGGCTCTTCGACTACGACAGCGCCGCGTGGGGGGACCGGCACCACGACTTCCGCATCCTGATCTACGACCTGGAGCGCCCGGGGCTGCTGAAGGCGGCGATGGAGGCGTACGGGCGCGCGACGGGCATCGCGCTCTGTTCCGAGCGGATCCTGCTCTACAACGCCGTGGTCGCGTTCAGCTACCTCGCGTACCGCGTGGGCGCGCGGCCCGAGGAGCGGCCGTGCGGCAGAACGCTGGACGAGGATCTGCGCTGGTGCGAGTGGGCGGCAGAGAAAGTCCTGGGCACGGGGCGGCGCCGCCTCTTCGGCCATGCCGTGCCGGACGAATAGCGGCAGCCCCGTCGCATCCAGGTCCGTCGTCCGTGCGGGCGTGAAAGCCGTAGTTTCAGCCATCGCGTTGGGCACCTTGTCGCCGACGATGCTGCCCATCCCGGGCTCGCGGAGACGTGCGTGCGGGCGTGTGCACTCCTGACCGCAGGACACCCGCCCGGCTGTACCGGCCGCGCCGGAGCGGCATTCCAAATGCATCCTTTCACGCCGTGGAGTGCGCGCCCGGGTCCGGAGCGACGGGGACGGAGCGCATCCACGCCGGTCGCGTCCGCGGACGGCGCGTCGAAACCTCTTTCGGAGGGAACGGAGATGAAGAAGACGGGAATCCCACGGCTGGCGTTCGCGGCCGCGACGTCGGTGGCGCTGGCGTTCGGCGCCAGCCAGGCGGTCGCCGCGCCTTCCACGGCAAAGTCCGCCGGCGAGGCGGCCTGCACGGACCGGCAGTGTCGCCAGGCGTGCGCCCCGTTCGGCGGCTACTGCGACGAGTTGCGCGGCGTCTGCGTCTGCGAAGGATAGAGCCGGAGAGCCGCGCCTCCCCGGCGCGGACACGGTGACGCGCTCACGTCCTGCTGGACACGTGACACCGGCCCTCTCGCGAGAACGAGGGCGGGCGTTCGTCTGCGTCTGCGCGGGCTGGGTCCGCCGAACGAGTGGGCACGGTGGCGGTTCCCGAAAGGAAGACCGGCGGAGAGCCTGGGGCCCTCCGCCGATCCGTTCATCTACCGAGTCCGTTCAGCGTTGCGGCCGATCGGCTCAGTACATGTCGCCCATGCCGCCGCCGCCGCCGGGCATGGCGGGGGCGCTGCCCTTGGGCTCGGGCTTCTCCGTGACCACCGCCTCGGTGGTCAGCAGCAGGCCGGCGATGGAGCTGGCGTTCTGCAGCGCCGTGCGCGTGACCTTGGTGGGGTCGATGACGCCGGCCGCAACCAGGTCCTCGTACTCGTCGGTGCGGGCGTTGTAGCCGTAGTTCTGGTCGTCGGCGTCACGCACCTTCTGCACGACGATGCTGCCCTCCACACCCGCGTTGATGCTGATCTGGCGGATGGGCTCCTCCAGCGCGCGCTCCACGATGCGCACGCCGATCTGCTCGTCGGCGTCGGCGCCCTCGAGCGTGAGGCCCTTGAGGGCCTTCTGGGCGCGCAGCAGCGCCACGCCGCCGCCGGGGACGATGCCCTCTTCCACCGCCGCGCGGGTGGCGTGCAGGGCGTCTTCCACGCGGGCCTTCTTCTCCTTCATGGCCGTCTCGGTGGCGGCGCCCACGTGGATCACGGCCACGCCGCCGGCCAGCTTGGCCAGCCGCTCCTGCAGCTTCTCGCGGTCGTAGTCGCTGGTGGTCTTGTCGATGGCCGCGCGGATCTCCTTGATGCGGCCGTCGATGGCGTCATGCTGCCCGGCGCCGTCCACGATGGTGGTGTTGTCCTTGTCGATCACCACGCGCTTGGCCTTGCCCAGGTCGCTGACCACGGCGTTCTCGAGCTTGAAGCCCACCTCTTCGCTGATCACCTGGCCGCCGGTGAGCACCGCGATGTCCTGCAGCATGGCCTTGCGGCGGTC